>JAIRMK010000098.1 GCA_031258755.1 Prevotellaceae bacterium | reverse complement strand
TTCATCGGCTCATCTATCCCCGATATGTCCGTAGGTTTAAACATTATGCTCGGCTATAAGGGATTTGACTTCTCTATGCTTATTCAGGGTGACTTGGGCATTGATGTTTACAACAATTTTAAGCAAACCTTGCTGCACGGGAAATCCCCGCACAATCAGCTGGCGACAATCAAAGACGCATTTCGCGCAGAAGCAACTACTTTCACTACGAAGGGGGGCGAAACCGTTACACTTCCGAAAAATACCAACACCGGCATTCCGCGTATAGTATGGGGCGACCCCAACGAGAACTCTATGAAAGCCAGCGATTATTTTGTAGAAGATGCTTCGTATATCCGTTGCAACAACATGACGTTGGGCTATACGTTCCCCAAACAGTGGATACAAAAGGTTATGGTAGAACATCTACGCCTCTATATAGGTATCAAGAATCCGTTCACAATCACCAACTACTCCATGTTCGACCCGCAAGTACCTAACGGCGGATCGACGCTCGACCGCGGCGTTGACGGACGCTTCTATGATTTCACAGGTACCTTCTGGAGCCAGCGCGAATACTTCGCCGGTTTACAATTAACATTTTAATTTAAATACATACTTCAATATGAAAACAAAATATTTATTATATAAAATTTTATTGGCAGTGGCTTTATTGCCTGCTTTCACAGCGTGCGAGCCGGGCATGGATTTTGTTAACCCTACGGCAGAGGTGGAAGAAAGTTACTATAATACGAAAGAGCATTTGATATATGCCGCCAATGCATGTTATAACATACCGCAGATTCTCCAGTTCTGGGGACGTAATATGCCGTATGCCCTGAATATCGTGAGCGACGAAGCGATATTTACGCCGGGGGCTGCATCAGGCGACCCCGACAATGTAAACTGGTCAGGCTATACGACTTCGGCTGACCATGGTATGACTGCCGAAATATTCCAGAACATTTATGTGCTGCAATACACTGCCAATTTGGCTATACAGAAACTGAAAGCCGACGGAGCCGCCGAACTCTTCGGCGGGGAAGATGACGCCACTTACAAACGCTCTTTGGGTGAAGCTTACTTTTTCCGCGCGTTCAGCCGCTTTTTAGCTGTATTTCTGTTTGGCGATGAAGTACCCGACCGCGACGTTATTGCTACGGGCGGAAAGGAAGACAGCTACGCTCCCGCTTCCGAACCGGGTTACATTTACAGCCGGATGGTAGAAGATTTGAAGCTGGCGGCTGATTTGTTGCCCAGACGTACCGAACTTTACCAAGACTCCAAAAATTGGGGACGCATCGGTAAAGGAGCGGCACAAGCCTTGCTCGCTAAAATTTATATGGCGCGTCCCATTATGGACAGTTCGCCTGACGGAGGCGCAGGCTCGGCAGAATGGCAATTAGCAAAAACAGAATTGAAAAAGATTATCGATTCCAATGATTACGATTTGGTGGATTGCTATCGCGACAATCATTCCATCGACAACGAAAATAACAAGGAATCGCTCTACGAGGTACAGTTTGTGTATAGCGCTGATGCTGCTATTCCGCTATCTGTCGACATATTAACTTCCGGTCAAAACTCATGGCGGCAAATTGGTTTCACTGTTACCCCCGCAGTTGGCGGATGGTTTAATGTGATGCCTTCAATGTGGCTCTACAAAGAGTTTGAACGCGACGCCGGCGGCAATATCATCGACCCGCGTGCTTTCCAAGGGCTGTGGATACCCAATGGCGCTACCTATTTCAATTATGGTATGCCTACAACCTACGACACTATGTCCGGTTGGCTGGCGTCTGGAAATATCGGCAAGTACTTTGCAACACGCAAGTATAGTCTTGACAACAATATCACTATGCCCAATCCAATGTGCGGCTCGGCAAACGACCGTATTTTACGCTATGCCGATGTATTACTGATGTACGCCGAATGTTGCATTGAAACCGGCGATGAAGCTACTGCCCTGCAATACATAAACAAGGTACGTACACGCGCCAACAACAAGGTGTTGGAGAACTCGCCTTCAGATGCAGGCTTGTTTTATACGCAAACCTCCGGCACATTGCCAACCGCTCAAGAGTTGTTGGATGCCAAACCCGTTCTGGGGAAAGTAACAGACGATGGCGGTAACGTAATCCTGCCGGGAGTGGAAATCAATACTGCCCGCCGTCTGTTGAAACACGAATATACTTGCGAACTCTTCCTCGAAGGCTGGCGTTTCTTCAACCTGATGCGTTGGTACAACAATCCGAACGACCCTGACTACGAAACGATTATCGACGGATTAAAGAAAAAATATAAAATTCAGGAATATCAAACATCACTTATGGGCGCTGTGGAATTTAACTATCAGAAAAACCACATTTTGCCTATACCGGGTGAAGAACTCGGAGTAAATCCGAATATGAAACCAAATAGCGCTAATTAATAAAGTAATAATATGTTGACTGATTATCCGCAGTATTCCTGCGGATAATCAGTTTATTTAAAAATTCATGAATGATGAAAAACTTAATAAAACTTATTTTCTCTTTTTTGCTGGTATTGCCATTCACAATGAACGCCCAGCAGCAAAATTTCCCTGCGGGAACCACTCCCAACGAACACAACCTCGAAGGAATCCAATGGCCTCGTGTAGACGCTAAGGGAAACACCTATTTTAGAATACATGCTCCGTATGCAAAAAAAGTGCAAATCAGCTTTCGCGGTCCGATGACCCGTGAAGCTGACGGATATTGGACATACGTATCGCCTGAACCCGAAGCGGTAGGATTCCATTACTACCAAATCATTGTTGATAGTATCTACGCTGCCGATCCGGGTACCAAGTCCTATTACGGTATGAGTAAATGGGTAAGCGCTATCGAAATCCCGGAAGGTTTACCCTACGACAAGACGCAAAATGTGCCTCACGGCGATATCCGCATGAAAAAGTACTGGTCGGAAATGACGCAGGCGTGGAGAATGTGCTATGTCTATACGCCTCCCGGATACGATAAAAACACCAATCAGAGTTATCCCGTTCTTTACCTGCAACATGGTGGCGGCGAAGACGAAACCGGCTGGGTGTTTCAGGGACGTATGGGAGATATTATAGACAATCTGATTG
The DNA here is from genome assembly GCA_031258755.1 of Prevotellaceae bacterium. Taxonomy (GTDB): domain Bacteria; phylum Bacteroidota; class Bacteroidia; order Bacteroidales; family UBA932; genus JAIRLC01. The sequence continues at coordinate 664 of JAIRMK010000098.1, read as the reverse complement.
CCGGGGAAAAGGCTGTTCCGATGATCGTTGTTATGGATCGCGGTTATGCCGTAGCTCCCGGAACAGCTCCCGTCAGATTTGACAATCCTCAAGTGAACGCTTTTCTTGCCGGCGCAACCGCTCTTTCTCCGGCGCAAACTCCTCCTCCCGTTATGAATATGCAACGCATGTTTGGTATGTTTCCCGAATTACTCGTAAAAGAGATTGTCCCGATGATAGACGCCTCATTCCGCACAAAGCCGACACGTGAAAATCGCGCTATGGCAGGGCTTTCGATGGGCGGTATGCATACCTATCAAGTTGTAATGAATAATCAGGATAAATTTGCCAGTCTGGGCGCTTTCAGCGGTGGCGGAGCAGGTCCCGTTGAACAAATAGATATGTTATACGATGGAATCTTTGCAAATCCTCAAAACTTCAACAAACAGTTCAAACTGTTTTTTATGAGTACCGGGTCGGAAGAAAACCCTGAAAGGGTAAAAGCTTTTGCCGACGCGATGAAAGCCAAAGGTCTCAAAAATGTCGTTTATTACGAATCACCGGGGTCTGCTCACGAATGGCTCACTTGGCGCCGTTCGCTCCGTGAATTTGCACCGCTTCTTTTCAAATAATCAACATAAAAGAATCCAATGAAAAATAAATTATTAAACGCTATTTTTATAGC
>JAIRMK010000182.1 GCA_031258755.1 Prevotellaceae bacterium | reverse complement strand
CCGGGACTCGACCTGATAGACGGACATATTTCAGGCAAACCCCGGTTAGGTATCTATGATTACAATACACATCATATACAGGTATCCGTCACCGACGGACATCAATGCCAGACATCGAGAGAATACATACTGGCGCCGGAATGGAAAGCCGCTAATGTGCTTTTACCCATGGGCGAAACCGCAAATGCCGTATTCCTTTCCGAGTATAACCTGGAAGTATATAGCCGCAACGGCTTGTTGTTGCATAAAGGAATGGGATGGGGTGGCACGTGGAATAATACTTTTGTTCCGCCGGGCACGTATTTCTATAAAGCAAAAATATTAATTGACGGCAAACCCGAAGATCGTATGGGGTTTGTCGTAGTAATGCATTATTAAGTTTTTTAAAAAAAATGGTACAGATTAAATATTTCATCGTGGTAGGGTTGATGGCAATTGGCTTGCAGGCCAATGCACAAGGTCAGGGATATATTGACATTGGTCAAAAATGGCTGTACCGCCCATTCTTTAATCCCGCGGTTACCGGGAACACGCCTTTTCTGGAATTGAACCTGTTTGCACGGCAGCAGTGGGTAGGCATAGAAGGCGCTCCTTCGACACAAATTTTCTCCGGACATTCTTTCTTCCCCTCTATTAATTCCGGGGCAGGGCTCACGGTGATCAACGAGCATATCGGGATCTTTCACACTATTGACATAAAACTCGCCTATGCTTATCATATCCTGTTGGACCAGGATATAGCCATAAGTTTCGGCCTTGCCGGCAACGCGATATGGATGTACCGCGACGATTCAAAAATCACTTATCAAACTCCGCCGGCCATACCGCCGCCACCTTTTAAGACCACCATGCTCCCGAATTTTGACGCAGGAATAGAAGTACGCAATGCATGGCTGAAGGTTGGCTTGTCGGCCATTAACCTGATTGACTCACCCGGCGACTATAACAATCCGGGCAGCTCCGGGTATAATACACCGGATATTGGACGCACCTTTTACGCGTATGCCACTGCACGTATGGAAGCCGGCCCTTATCTTGCGGTCAGCCCTTCCCTGCTGGGCTCATTAAACCACGGATTTTATGACGGAGAGGCCGGCGCCATGTTTTTTTTCAAACGGCTGCGGCAAAAGAATAACCTGGTGCGTTTAAGTACACGGTATAGCGACACGTATGATTTCTTATGGGCGGGCGCTTACATACGGTTCAGCGGTACGTTGGCCATAATGGCAGGCGTCAGCATTACCGAACAATGGCGCGTGGGCTACGCTTATGAATATACGTTCCAGTTCCAGCAAGTACATTGGGCGAATTCACACGAAATTATGTTGTCGTGGCGCTTGCCACCCATACAGCATGGCCCGCGAAAATACCTTTGCGAAGACTGCTAATACATAAAAAAACGCGAGATTTTTTGATCCCGCGCGGTGTTGGCGCCCCCAGGTAGTTATTCTCCTCGCTCATTTATCCTTCAGGCCTGACAGTTCTTTATCTCATGGATTAAAATGTGGGCGCCGACTTTATATTTCATGGTCATTATTCAACAGAAATCGTAACTTTCCTACAAAGAAATATAAAAGTAAGCGCCAACAGGTAATAAAAAAAGAACGACATTCTATTCTAAGCAAATATCATGCCAATTCTTATAATTACAATTATTAAAATCTATTATGAGGTGATTTTAGAACCGGTCTTCGTCCGACACGGTTAATTTCTTACGCCCACGGCGGCGGCGGGCGGCCAGTACACGACGGCCGTTTGCTGTGGCCATACGTTCACGAAATCCATGTTTATTGCGACGTTTACGCTGCGACGGTTGAAATGTACGTTTCATATCTTCAAAAAATTGGACTGCAAAGGTAATAAACTATTTTTAATCTGCCAAAATAAAAACCATTTACCGGGCAAGATAAATAATTTTCTTGGTTTCAAAAAATTCATTGTCAAACCATTGTTTTATTTCCACCACGACCGGCGGCGTGGCCGGCAGTTTTTTAACGGCAGCGGCTATTTCAGCGGTTAAATCGCCGCCTTTGAGACAAATAATACCGCGAATCCCATTTAACGGGCAGGCAGGCCGGAGGCGCGGCCATACCCAGTCTATAAAATCCGGCAGGTTGGTGACCGCACGGCTCACCACCACGTCAAAACTTCCGGAGACCTGCTCCACGCGGCTGCACAGGGGCGTTACATTTTGCAAACCCAGCGCCTCCGTGATGGCCTGCACCACTTTTATTTTTTTGGCAATGGCATCGACAAGGGTGAAATGGCAACCGGGAAAAAGAATGGCCAGCGGAATACCCGGAAATCCGCCGCCCGTGCCCGCATCCATCACGGAAGCGCCGCCGGGGAAGCTGCAAAACCGGGCGATGGCCAGGGAGTGCAGTATGTGGTGCACTTCCAAGGCGCCAATATCTTTTCGCGACACCACATTGATGCGGCTGTTCCACTCGGCATAAAGCGCCGGCAGCTGCTCAAAACGCCGGCGTTGCACGGCGTCGAGTTCCGGAAAATAGCGGGCGAGTTCCGGCAGGTTCATCGGTAATTGACACTTTGTTTACGATAGCTTTTCGATGTGGAAAGCAGCCACAGGTAAAAAAGCGGAAACACCAAATCCCACAGCAGCAACATGAACGATAAGCCTTTTTCGCCCAAATGGCGCTGCGTGCGAAAGAATATCAGGAATTGAAGCAGCAAGCGCAAGAGGACAACGCCTGACAAAAGGGGCAGCATGACCGGGTGTTCACGAAAATGGATCATCATGGCCGTCATGGTTGCAAAAAAAACCAAGCGGTAAAGGATTTCCGCCAGTTCGGGATACCGCGAGCCTTTTTCACATAAAGCGAACGAACGTATCTCTTCGCGCCGTTCCCTGCGCCAGCGCTCGCCGGCAATCCGCAGGGCGCTTACGTTCACTGCTTCCGGCGCCACGGCCGCCGCCGTATTGTCGCGTGTGGCCACTTTGTTAATAAATACACAGTCTTCGCGCAGGTTGCCGGTAATCCGGATATCAAATCCTTTATGTTCAAAAAAGAGCTGCTTCCGGTAGGCCAAATTGCTTCCCACCCCCATGTAAGGTTTACGTTTCAAAGCCTTGCCCAAATAATGCAGCGCCCGCATCAGCCGGTCGGCACGCACCCAGCGCCGGTTGTTTTTCAAGCGCGTATAGCCCAGCACCACGTCCGTTTTTGGGGTAAACCGGCTTGCCATGCTGCTCAGCCAATGAGGCCCCGGAGGGTAACAGTCGGCGTCAAGAAACAGCAACAGGTCATACCGCGCCGCTTTAATTCCCACGCCCAACGCCATTTTCTTATTGTGTTTAAACACTTCATCCTTCACCAGGGTGCGAAATATCAGGTTGGGATATTTTTCCTGCATGGAGGCCAACAGGATTTCCGAATCGTCTTCCGAGCAATCGTTCACTACAATCACTTCAAATTCGGGATATGCCTGCTCCAACACGTGATGCAGGTTTTGTTCCAGCGCCACTTCTTCATTCCGTGCACAGATAATGACCGACACCGGCGGCGTCTGTATTTCACCTTCATGTTCCCCATTGCACGGCGGTGCAGGCGTCACACGGCGAAAAAAGGCGACACGGCCAAAAACAGCCAGGTAATAATAAAGTTGCGCCACAAAGGCGAAAAACGCTATTATTAATATAATCTTTTCAAATAAAGAGAAATAAGACAACAAATGCTCCATAGTGTTATCATAAAATTTATGCAAGTTATGCATTTATTTTTAAAGTCTGCCTATCTTTGTTTATTAAAACCGGAAAAAAAGCATGACTTTTGACATTTTATCGGCTGATACTGAAAGCGCTGCCCGCTGCGGAGTATTTCACACCGCCCACGGCAGTGTACATACGCCCATTTTTATGCCCGTAGGCACCGCAGGCAGTGTAAAAGGCGTGTTTCATCGCGACCTGATTAATGAGGTAAAAGCCGAGATTATTTTAGGCAATACGTATCATTTATACCTGCGGCCGGGAACGGCTATTTTACGGCAGGCCGGCGGGCTGCACAAATTTATTGGCTGGGACAGGCCTGTTTTGACCGACAGCGGCGGGTATCAGATATTTTCACTGGCGGAAAACCGCAAGCTTAACGCGGCGGGATGCACGTTCCGCTCGCACATCGACGGCTCGAAGCACACGTTTACGCCCGAGAGCGTCATAGATATTCAACGGTGCATCGGGGCCGACATCATGATGGCGCTCGACGAGTGTCCGCCGGGCACCGCCGGGCGCGGTTACGCCAAAAAATCGCTGGCGCTCACCCGGCAATGGCTGGAGCGGTGTATGGCGCGCATGCAAACCACCGAGCCGCTGTATGGCTACGAGCAAGCGCTGTTTCCCATTGTGCAGGGTTGTGTATATCCCGATTTGCGGCGCGAAGCGGCCGAACACGCCGCCGCACTCGATACGGACGGCTACGCCATCGGCGGCCTCTCGGTGGGCGAGCCCGCCGAGGTGATGTATGAAATGATTGAAACCGTAACGCCTGTTTTACCTTACCACAAGCCCCGCTATTTGATGGGCGTGGGCACGCCGGTGAATATACTCGAAAGCATCGCCAGGGGCGTCGACATGTTCGATTGTGTGATGCCCACGCGCAACGGACGCACCGGCATGCTGTTCACGTCCGAAGGGGTTATCAATATCAAAAACCAGAAATGGGCTGATGACCTTTCGGCTATCGACCCTAACGGCCACGCCTTCGTTGACGGCATATACAGCAAGGCGTACCTGCGTCACCTGTTCGTTTCGGGCGAGATGCTCGGGCCGCAAATCGCCAGCCTCCACAACCTGTCTTTTTACCTGTGGCTGGTGGGCGCCGCCCGCGAACAAATCGCCGCCGGCACATTTATGCCATGGAAAAACAAAATGGTTAAAAAATTAATTCGCAGACTTTAATTTAAATTTGAATTTCATGCATTTCAATCCCACACTTATCGACAGGTATATCATCAAAAAGTTTATCGGCACCTATCTTTTCGCACTGGCGCTGATCAGCGTCATCGTCATTATTTTCGACATCAGCGAGAAGATTGATGATTTTGTGGAAAAGAAAGCGCCGCTCTACGATATTATATTTCGCTATTACCTCAATTTCATTCCTTTTCTGGTGAACATGTTCAGTTCGCTGTTCGTGTTTATCACGGTTATCTTTTTCACTTCAAAAATGGCCGGCCACAGCGAAATTATCGCCATGCTGTCGGGCGGCGTAAGTTTCAAGCGGCTGATGTATCCTTATTTCTTGTCGGCGCTCGTCATTTTTATTTTCAATTTGTTGTTCAATCTCTTTATCATTCCTCCGGCCAATGCCGAACGGCTCAATTTTCAGGAGCAGTATATCAAAGGCCCTTTCAGCAATACGAACCGGAATATTCACTTTCAGGTAAATCCCGGCGAGTATGTGTATATCGAGTCGTTCACGGCCTGGAACAATACCGCCTACAAGTTTTCGCTCGAAAAGTTCGACGGACAGCGCCTGATTTCGAAGCTGCAATCGGAGCAGGCCGTGTGGGACACGTCGTTCGACGGATGGCGGGTGCGCAACTACTACCTCCGGCAGTGTTTCGATTCGACGGAGGTCATTACCCGCGGCAGCCGGCTCGACACGATTATAGGCATCACGGCCAGCGACCTGCGCCGGCGCAAGGATTTGTATGAATCAATGAATTATTACCAGCTGAACGATGAAATTGATTTGTTGAAGCTGCGGGGCGACCACAGCGTCAAGTTCGCCCTGATTGAAAAAAACAAACGGCTGACGGTGCCGTTTTCGGTGTTTATTCTTACGCTCATAGGGGTTTCGCTGTCGTCGCAAAAAGTGCGGGGAGGCATCGGGCTAAAAATAGGGTTAGGTATCGGGCTGAGTTTTTCGTATATTCTTTTCCTGCGGTTTGCCGAGATGTTTGTATATACCGACGTGCT
>JAIRMK010000145.1 GCA_031258755.1 Prevotellaceae bacterium | reverse complement strand
CACTCGCGGGAAGTCTGGAAGGTGGTTTTCTCCCTGCCCGCCGGCGCTTGCGTTTGGGCGTTAGCGCCCACAATACCTGCGAGCAACAGTGTGGTAAGAAAAGGTTTGTACGTTTTCATTTTGTGTTGTTTTATTTCCACAAAGATAAATTATTTTTAGCTAAAAGTAATTAAGAAATTAAGTGATTAAGAAGATATTTGCATTTCCCTTAATCACTTAATCACTCAGCCCACAAGCGCCACCATTTTACGGGATCATCACTTCCAAAGGCTCGGTATAGTTGTAGCGTTTGTGCGTTTCTGTGGCATAGTTTATTCTGGCTGCCGCGCGGATAAACACTGTCCGTCCCGAAGGAATAGTGCCGACGGATTGAATGGTAACGGTTTTTCCCAACTCCGTGCTGAAGGCGCTGCCGGTGTATTCCAGCTTACCCGACCAACGGTCGTCCCGTGCACGGTAACCCACACTTGAGGAGTAGCTGACAAACAGCTGGATGTCGGTTACATTAAAGAAGCTGGCTTCATAGTTTCCCATGGGTTCGATTTTAGCACGAAAGTCGGCTTCCGATACCGCGCGTGTAACCCTCACCCGTGCAGTAATTTTGCCGTTGCTCACGGAGGGTTCGCTCACCCATTCCACTTTCAGGAAGGGCTGTACCTCAAATTTCACCTGCGTCACACCGCTGATTTCCATTGTTTGCGTTTCGTCGGCCAGGAGAACGCCATTACCGTCTTTGCGCACTAAGGGGATGAATGGCCCGTCAAGGCGGATGTTGTAGGTGCCCTTAAACAGCTTGGTGTTTTGGAACGTGCCGTTGGGCATGCAATGAAAGTCGGGGTTGTGTGTAGGCGTTTCGACACCCGTCCAGCTAAGTTCGGTCAGTCGTACCCGGATGCCTTCGCTACCCTGGTCGGTCAACACCGGCTCGCCGGTAGCTATGTCCACCACTTCGCCTTGCAAGGTTTCGGCAGGTTCTTCGTAGTTGTCCAGCTTAAACAAGTCGCACGAGCCGAACGAAAGCGGGACACACAATAAAGTATAAAATAATATTTTTTTCATAATTATAATTCTTAGTTCTTAACTCTTAGTTCTTAACTTATAACTACCTGTTCGGTTGCTGATCTATTACCGGGCTCTTTGTTACTTCGCCACTCGGGATGGCAAAATAGTAGTCGACAACGTTGTATCCAAATTGTTTCTGTGCGGGAAAATTGAAGCGGGCATCGAAGAAATATTTGTCGGCTACGGACGAATAGAATGGATACAGCCCTCGGAAACGGTAGTTTGAACCGTTGCTGAACTTCGCTTTGTCCCTGTATTCTCCCCAGAAGTAGTCACGCCCTTCTTCGTGTTGTACGCGCCAGCGGCGCAAATCCCACAGCGTTTTGTATTCAAAGGCGAGTTCTTTCCGTCGTTCCTTACGCACCAAATTACGGCTGGCTTCGTTGCCTGAAAGGTTAGCAGCCAATTGGGTAGCTCCGGCTCTTTCCTGAATATCTTTAATGGCGACGGTGGCCACTTGCAGCATGTCATCGCCGGTGGGCGAGGGTTCGCCGGCCAGCGCCAGTTCCACCGCCGCTTCCGCCGCATTGAGCAGCACTTCGCCATAGCGCATCAGCACAAACGGCTGATCCGATTTGCCCTCTGCAGATATAAACGACGGATCGGTGTTGAGCCATTTACGTCCGTACAGCCCTGTGATGGCACATTCCCCATATCCCTGAAAAGGCCCGTTTTCCCCCGCGGGAGTCATTACCTTACCGTTGGTCAGGGTAACCGGAGTCTGTATTTGAGTTGAACTTAGAAGCAATGCAGCGCCGGCTGTCGAGTTGTCGTAACCTGTTGTGGCAGCAGCATACGAATAATCGGCAAGTAGCGGGCTTATCGGCGTGTTGCCTGTATAGATGCCGGCGCGGATTTCGATTTCCCTGTTTCTGAATATATCGCTTGGGAAAATCACGTAGGCACGCAGGCGCGGCTCGGCGTTTTCGAAAAATTTCAGCGGCGTATCGTACAACAAGTATGTGCCATCGGCGTTGGAAGTGCCGTTGGTTACTCTTATAGAGCCATCGGCATAACGGTCAAATCCGTCGAAAAGTTCCACAAAGTCGAGTGTAGGGCAGGTTTCCGAATTCGAAGTTCCCGTTTTGTATATGAACGGCTCATTGTAGGCATCGTGTCCGTGCGTCATGGTGGGATATACATACTCCTTTATATAAATGTTTTCGGGGCTGGTGAGGTCGCTGAACATGTCCACCATATTCTGGTATTGCGCTTCGCGGTCGGTGGCCGACCATTTCTTTTTATACAACGAATAGCCGCCATTGGTCATTACTTCCCGCGCGGCTTTGTAGGCTTCGCTGAAGTATTTGACAGCGGCTGCCTGCCAGCGGTCATCGGCAAATCCTATGACGCGCACATTGGTTTTCTGCCCAAAGCCCGTCAACCGGTCTGTAAAAGTCTGGTTGTATTTGGCCACGCAGCCGGCATAGAGCATGGCTTCCGATTTGAATGCCAAAGCTACGTACTTGTTGGAATAGCCCGACAGGAGGCTTTTGGACAACAATAGCTCGGCGGCCTTGTCATAGTCGGCCAGGACTTGGTCCCATGTTTCTTCTTCAGAAGCACGCGGCACTTCCAATGTGCTCTGTTCTGCCGGATAGTTAATGACTTTGGTTACTAATGGCGCACCGCCATAACGCTTTGCCAGCGCATAGAATACGGTAGCACGTACAAAATAAGCCTCGCCCAGGAAATGGTTGTAGGTCGGCGTAGCGAATGCGCTTTGATATTTCGGCAGGTTTTCCAGTAGATAGTTAGCGTCGCGCAGTGTCATGAAGGCGTTACCCCAATAGGGATGATCGCCTTCACCGGTAAATGCCTTGCTTATACCGTCGCGATTGATTGCCTCACCTGTGCCTTCCGAGCCGGGCGCTACCAGCCATTGGAAAAATCCCTGTTCAGGGCGGTATTTGAATTCTTCAAACGGCATATAACTGTACATACGCGCCATATAGATTTTCATCCCACTTTCGTTTGACAGGAGGTCATTGTCGGTCACAATATTTTGAGGAGGAATGTCCAATTCCGTACACGCACTGGCACTCCACAACCCAAACAATAATAATATAAATAGTTTTTTCATACGCATCATTTTTAATTCATAATTCATAACTCATCATTAAAACGAGAGATTTAATCCCACCGAAAAGGTTTTGTTGAGCGGGTAGAGCCGGCCATTTTCAGAATCGGGGTGTTCGGGATCCACGAATTTTACGCCGGTAATGGTAAACAGGTTATAGGCGTTTACAAATACCCGCACGCCCACTGTTGACAGGGATTTTATCTTCGGCAGGGTATAGCCCAGTTCAATGCTTTTGAGCCGCAGGTAGGCGGTGCTCACGCGGTTGAACGTCGAATTCTGGGTCGGATAGTGGCCGGTATAGCCATAGTAGCCGCTTACCCATTGCGTAGCAGGGTCATAAGGATCGGCCAGCGGATCCACCGGGTGCCAGCGGTCGAGATATTGTTCCAGCGTACCGCCGCCATACTCACCCCAGATATTGTAGAGAGGTTCCATGTATTCCATAGAGCCCAGGGCAGACCCTTGGAAGAGGATGTTCAGGTCAAAATTCTTATAGGCTACATCGAGGTTTACACTGAAGTTCATCCACGGGGTCTGGTCAAATGCGAAGGGGTGTTGATCCAAACTGTTAATTTCGCCGTCGCCATTCCAGTCTTCATACTTGTAATCGCCGGGCAGCACGTCGCGTTCCGTATAGAGCGAATATGACCAAATATCCTCCCATGAGGTAAAGCGTCCGGCGCCCGTGTAACCGAACTGCACGCCCTGATAACGGTTATTGAGGTTATCATCACGCCACTGGGCATAGGAATTGCCCCAGGGGCCTTTTTCCGATGCATGGAGATACATTTGCCGGGTGATGGTGCCAATGGCTTTTACTTTATATCTCCAGTCGCCGATTTTGTTCCGGTGTGACAACTCCAGGTCGATACCGAAATGGCGGTCGCTGTCGAGGTTTTCCCGTGGAGCGGTAGCGCCTACCACGGTGGGAAGGCCGCCGGTATTGCGGGCAAAGCGTCCTTCGCGGCGGCGGTCAAAATAGTCGAACGAGAAGCCGAACAAGCCGTTCCATGCTTCAAAGTCCACGCCGATATCGAAAGTGCGCGCCGTGTACCATGTAATGTTTTCATTGGGCAACGCCGTCGGGGTGGCGGCATATATAAACTCGCTGCCGAAGATGTAGCCGGGAGCATATTGGTTATAGTAACCGCTTGCCGCATTAGTGTTGGTAGCGGGATAGGTGAAGCCCGTAGCCCAGTCATATTCCAAGTCTCCGTCATCGCCCAATACGCCGTAAGAGGCGCGGACTTTCAACTGGTCGATGAACGAGAGGGCGGAAATAGATTTGAAGAATGGCTCTTCCGACACGCGCCAGCCGACAGACGCCGAGGGGAAAAAGCCCCACTGGTGTCCGGAAGCGAATTTCGACGAGCCGTCGTAGCGGAACTGTACTTCGGCAATGTAGCGGCTTCCGTAGGCATAATTTACCCGGCCAATCAAGGCAGAATTGGCTAATTCATACACATCGTCATAACCGCTCTGCATACCACCCATCTGGCCTTCATCCACGCCTGCAAACAGGTAGTCGGTGGAAAAGGCAAGGTCGCGCTGGGCATAGAAGTTGTCGCCTTTGCGCTTTTGGGTTTCCCAGCCCACTACGCCGTTCACCTTGTGTTCGCCGAACGCACGGTCATAGTTGAGTACAAACTGCCCCAGCACTTGTTGCTTGCTATACAGTTCGCGCCGCATCCGGCTCGGCGAACTTGCGGCGAACATCTCCGGGTCATACGCGTCAGTGAGCGAATTGTATTTGTACTGGTAATATTCCCTGCGGAACATCTTATTGTCATCCCAGCGGTAGTCGAAGCTGAAGAGCGCCTTGGCCGACAGGCCTTTCAACAAGGGCGTAACCGTACCGAAATCGTAGTTCAGCGCGGCCGACGACTGGATGTACTTTTGGTTATACTGCCGGTAGCCCGATATGTCGGATGTCATCATGGCTACCACGTTTTGCTGATTTTCCAGTCCTTCGTAGTTGAGTATAGTGCCTTCGGGGTCGGCATACGCCGGATAGAGCACACCTTGCCGCCAGTACTGCCGGATAAGCGTAACCGCATCAGAATACGGATTGTTGCGCTGGTCGAGGATACCGCTCAGGTTCAGGTCGAACGTGAGGCCTTTAACAATGCGGGTCGTAATGTTGGAACGCAGGTTGGTTTTGTTGTAGTTCAAATCGCCCGATTTGAAAAAGCCTTCCTGTGAGAAATAGCCCATACTGATGTAGTATTGCGTTCTTTCGTTGCCGCCCGATATGCTGACGTCGTGTTGCGTTTGCGGCGAGAAGTCGGAAAACAACAGCGAATGCCAGTCGGCTGTGCGGCGTGTGCCGTTGCGGTAGTCTTCAAAGTCCGTTTCCTTGAAATAGATACTGCCGCTTCCATCGACCTTGTTCATGCTCTTTTCATTGTAGAGTGTCATGGCGTCGAAAGCGTTTACCACTTTAGGCATGCCCGAAGGCTGCTGCAAGGTGAACGAGCCGGTATAGGACACTTTTGCCGTTCCTCCCACCTCTCCTTTTTTGGTGGTTACGAGCAGCACGCCGTTAGCCGCACGCACGCCATAAATGGCTGCCGATGCGTCTTTGAGCACCGAGATGTCGTCAATATCATTCGGGTTAAGCCGTTGAAATTCGCTCATGGTGCGCGGAATACCGTCGATGACTACCAGTGGGGAGCCAAAGCCGCGGATGTCGAAGTTGTTGTTAAACGTGCCCGGTTCGGCGCTTTTCTGCCACACACGTACGCCGGCGATTTTCCCGGTGAGCATGTTCTGTACATTTTCGTTCTTTGTTTGAATTACTTCAAACCCTTTCACACCCGCCACCGCACCGGTGAGCGTCGCTTTCCGCTGTATGCCGTAACCCACCACCACTACTTCATCAAGCAACTGTTCACTGATGGTCATTTGTATATTTATCCTCGTGCGTCCGTTTACCGGTTCTTCCTTGTTGGCCAGACCGATAAATGAAAACACAAGCGTGGCGTCAGGCGGCACATTAATGGAGTAATTGCCATTTACATCCGTCATCACGCCGGTTGCAGTACCTTTAACCACTACCGTCGCGCCCACAACAGGCTCATTGTTGTCGTCGACTACCGTGCCCGAAACGGCTACAGTCTGCGCCCACAGCCACGCCGGTGCGCAGGTCATAAACAACGTCATGACACAGGCGCCTAACAAGCGGTGAATGCCGATTGTCTGTTTTTTCAATATACCATTCATAAATTTGTATTTTTAGGTTAGTTATTTTTCCAATTCATACCTTGCCAGTATGGCATATTCCGCCGCAAAGGCAAAGGTGAACATTCCTTCTACACTTTCGTTCCCGCTATCGCCGCTCCAACCTCCTAACAAACTGGTAGGTAAAAATCCGCTGTAGAAGAAATTGTCGTAAGCATAGTCGAGGTTTTTCTGGAAAGCGCTGAGATAGGTGGCAGCGGCGGCGTGTACAGGATACACTTCCGCATAAGCGCGCATGAGTACGCCGTTGAACCAGTTATTGAACCCGCTGATGGTAAACGTATAGAAGCCCGGCATGTTCAGGTTGGGTCTGGCAAAGTATGCAAAACTCTTATCTGCCAGCGTGGCGGCATCGGTGAGGTATGCGGCGTCTTGGGTTACACGGTAGAGGTCGGTGGCGGCGGAGAGCATCGAACCGCTGTTGTAACTAATCGGCGGTCCGTTAACAGTACTGCAGGAGATACCCCGGCGATACGTTACGCCGTCGATGACTTCCGTAGAAGGACTACTCGGGGTACAACCATGATAATTGTCCTCATACACGCCAGCGCCGTTCAACAGTTTGTTTTTTTGCCAGGCATAAATTTTTTTGGCAAATAGCAGGTAGTAGTCACTCTTTTTGAGGGTGTGGGGTATGCGGGCGCGGGTGCCGACTTCAATATCGCGGTAGGTGATTTCATCATCTTTATCTTTGTAAAGTTCATGCAACCACACCAACGGACTAACCATCGGCCCATTGCTGCACGAGTGTTTCGACACGTAGCCGGGACCCCACGGGATACCGCCGTATTCGTTGCCGTTGTTGTCGCGCACGCAGTCCCATCCGTCGAGCACATAGTCGGACAGGTATTCCGCTTTTTCCAAATACGTATTGTCGCCGGTCAGTTTGTAGGCTTCCAGCATTTCGCGGATGAACCATTCCTGGTCGTCGTACACATTTGCTGTGCTGGATACTGCCGCACCGCCCTTGGAGTTGCCGCGGTTTACGCCGTAAACAGTCCACGATTTGGTTTGCGTGTACGAAATGAGCGAAAATGTACCCAAGTAGTAATCCGCATTATCATATAATTTTTTCAATAGTGCAGCGTAACGGGCGAAGTGGGCGTCGTAGAGCGTAGCGTCGCCATATTCCTTGAATGCTTTGAGGCCATGCATAACGGCGTTCACAGCTTCAATGGCGGCGGTGTACATCCAGATACTGCCTTTCTCGTAGGAGCGGACTTTGGTATAAGGGTTGTAGTAGCGCGACATGGAGAGGTTCACATCGGTGCCTGAGAAATGGGCGAGCGTGGCGCTATCGGCAATTTGCATGGCGCGGAGCAAGTTTTGTTCGGCAACTTCGGGAATGGTGACGGGTTGTTCGGCTGCGCCGGTTTGCGTCACGGTCACCTGCTGCGTGAGCGTGCCCGGAGTACTAAAGGTCACGGTGGCGGTGCGCTCTTCCTCTATAGCAGGGTTTTCCGTTACATTCACCGTCACTGCGCCGTTACCGCTGCCGTTACCGTTATCGGGCGATGTTATTGTACACCACTCGGCGGCTTCCATATTCACAGTAGCCGTCCACATGGCGTTGCTGGTTACGGTAAAGGCATACGTGCCAGCGGTGGAGGCGGCAGGAATATCGTCCGGCGTCACCAATAATGACGGCTCAACGACCGGATCGGGCTCCTTGTCATTGCCTTTTTTATCTTCGCAGGAGGCAACGCATAAGATGGCCATCATGGTTGCCGTAATAAAAAATATTTTTTTAAATCGCATAATTATTGATTTTAAAATTAAGGATTAAGACCGGTACACGGAAATGTAACGCCCGTGTTCCGGTCTCAATGCTCGGTTATTGATTTTATTGCAACTCGATACTGTAGATACAAACTTTATTTTCATCCGTATCCGTACCACCCTTGAAAACGCTCAGACACAGCAACACATTGCTGCCGTTGAATTGCGACAAGTTATATACAAACGAAGCATAATTGTCGGGGTTGTCAGGGTTGCCGTTTGCATGCTTGAACCTCCAGCAGCCGTTTGTAGCAGCCGCGGCCTCCGTAGCCGTGTTCGATGCGGGTGAAAGGTGAGCTACCGTACCATCTTCCTTTATAGCCGTCAATTTGAAGTACGTATAATTACTTCCGAAGTTGCGTGTCTTTAACGTCAACTGGTCATTTTCTCCGGTAATCGCAAACTTCGCATAAAGATAGGCCTGCGGAACAGTGGTATTCACACCGACGTTGCCATTTGTTTTGATAATGTAGCCTTCAAATGGGGTTACTTCCGGGTCTTTCGCGAGGGGAACAAACGACCATTCGAATCCGATGTGCGCTATCTCGCGCCACCACCGATAGGCATACGGATATCCATTTGTCATGCTGACATCCCTTCCGGCGCCGTAGGGGCTGATGCCCGTAAATGATTTTTTGGTCTGCGGCATGGTCGAACGCACTACTTCCATTGGCAGCGCCCATCCTTCAAGTCCTGCGGGATCTGTGCCGGACTGCCAATTCCAACCTTCCATTTTTTGCGGTGCAAAGGCAATACGGCGAAGTACGAGTTGTCTAGAATAATCGCCTGTTGCCGCACGGTAGGTGCCAATGGCAATCACGACTTCCTTGCCCACATAAGCGCTGAGGTCAAAGTCGAAGTCGGTATAAGCACTACCAACGTATTCCTGGTTTGTGCCTATCTTTACCGCTGCGGGGGAAGCAGCCGAAAGGTCAACTACCTGTACGCCGAAGATGGTAGGATCGGTTTCGCTATGCGTGCGTAACCTCAGAGAAAGTATCTTGTTGTCGTTGGTGATTTTCTTGCTGCCATACACATAAGAGTCGAATACATCAAGATCGGCGGGATTATTCCGGTCTCCGGCAGCTGCATCATTACGGGTTTGTATAGTCGTACCTTCCCATTGCTCTTCCCATGCGCCCCAGAAGTCAAGTGCACACATGTAGTCGCACGCCCAATCCCAATGGGGATAGGCTTCGGCGTTACCACCGCCACGGTATTCGTTGTAATACCATTTATCGGCATTTGCCAGAGCGGTAGCGGTTTTTCCGCGCAACAATTCTGTGCCACCCATCACTACATCGTCAAGCGTAGCCACTCCGTTTACAAAGTCGGCACGCACCACGTTTCGGGTATCGCTTGGATAGCCTTCTTTGGTAAACGTAACGGTATAATCCTCAACAGCCAAATAGTCGACAGTATATTCGCCTGTTGCATCACTGGTGGCCGAACCGGCCGCGCCTACACTCACGGTTACGCCTGCGAGGGGCGCCCTATTGTTCTCCCCATCGAAGACATGCCCGGTAATTTTTGCCGACGCATTTCTCAATGATGCGTTTACAGTAGCTACCTTGTCGGCATTGAATCTACTTGCCGCCACGGTTACGCTGGTGTTTTGCCAGCCGGTTTTGGAAAAAGTTACGGAATGGTTTGCCACACTGACATTAGCAACGGTATATTTCCCGTCGCTACCGGTGGTCACGGTTCCCGTTACATCCGATACGGTAACGGTAACACCGTCAATGGGCTGGCCATCTTCTTCAGCCGTAACAGTGCCAGTAATAGTACCCAGATTTCCTACAGGATTTTCCTCATCCTCTTTACAGGAAACCATCATTGTGATTGTGCTGCCCAGCAGCGCAACGAACGCAAAGGTTCGCAAAAAATTAATTAGTCTCATAGTTAATTGTTATTAAAAAGTTGGTTTATAAATAGGTTAATACTTTGTAATTATCCGATTATTTCCGATATTTCATGAAAAACCGAGGAAAACGGTGCATTGTTGCATCAAAACGGTTAAAAAAAATTGATGAAATACTCACTTCTGTTTGGTTTAGTAAAACAATTCATACAAAAATGATTTATTAACATAGTAGTACTTTTTGCACTCTTTTTGACCTTCAATGTCAAATTTAAACCACTAAATTATAGACAGATAAGACAAAATTGGGGAAGAATTGGGGGAAGAATTTTAGAGGATAAAAACTTATTCTATAACATAAGTTAAATATCCACAATAATTTTTGTAAATATTTATGGGTAAGAAAAAGGGTAAGAAAAAATATTTTCTCGAAATTATAAAAAAATACGATACTGAATTACAGTATATTAGAAAATCTGTTGAAAAATATTTATTAAATATTTGTTATTATATTATTTTTTTTTCTTACACTTGTAGTGTGATTTATAACATAAATTTGACATTGAAGGTCAAAAACTTGTGAACCGGAAATACTTGTTTTTCACCACTCCCATACATGCATTTTGTATGGTGTTAGTGCTTTGATATACAGATTACATCAGAATATTCAGTAAATTCAGATTTCTCATCGCTTGGAGGAGAAAAGTGTAGTTTTGTTGCGTATATTCCGGGAGAAAAGTGTATAGAGAGGCAATCAACCAGCTTAAAAAGTGGAAGTTAAATAAAAACAAAAAACCACTTGTGTTTTTGGGAACAAGGCAGGTAGGAAAAACTTGGCTTATTAAGGATATTCAGTAAATTAAAAAAAACCGACAGATTTATTTTATAAGATATA
Organism: Prevotellaceae bacterium; assembly: GCA_031258755.1. Lineage (GTDB taxonomy): Bacteria > Bacteroidota > Bacteroidia > Bacteroidales > UBA932 > JAIRLC01. Next base: position 3,859 of record JAIRMK010000145.1, on the reverse strand, counting down.
TGCCAAAAATGGTTGGTAAACCATAGTATAAGCATCAATATGCCAATAAAGTATATTAAGTTTATTGAAAATAGTTTCAATAAATGAGCATCGGTTCAGAGAAAACTTCGTGAATATTTAGGAAATATTATGTTAACATCCCATCGGGATGTATCGCTCGGTAGAAAAGCAGTGCCACCCACAACACCTGCATTCCGTAGGAATGCATCCTGTTAGCAATGAATAAAATATATAATATGTCCAAATCTTCAAACCGATTGCCGATTAAAGGAGACATTCCTATGGAATGTCATTATCATGGGGCGCGCACCACCTTCTACCGAGCGATACATTCCTATGGAATGTCTTCAAAGACATCCGGGTTTTCTTCCGACAATGCTTAATATTTCTATTATCTGGAGAGACAATCACCAACCATTTTTGGCATCATTACCATTTTAAATCAGTTGAGATTGCTTGCGTTCGCGAATGTTCGCCACAGCGGCTCACTTCTTTAGTTGGCGGTTTAGCTCCGGCATGAGCGACAGAATGCTCACCCCCACGACAGCAATTACGCATAGCGCCCAGCGCAGGCCAACAGCGTGCGATATAAACCCGATGACCGGCGGCCCGGCCAGGAAGCCCAGAAACCCGATAGTCGACACGGTAGTAATCGCCATGCCGGGCAACAGGCGCTTCGACCGTCCGGACAGGCTGTAACATATCGGTATGACCGGCGACATGCCCGCGCCGATAAGCAGGAAGCCGAACGTAGAAGTCGCCACATACCGAACGCCTACCGCAAAGCACAATCCCACGATGAGTAAAACGCCGCTGCATTGCAGTACGCGTATCGCGCCGAAGCGCGTAATGAAGCGGTCGACCGTGAAACGGCCGAGCGTCATGCTGCCCATGGCCGCGATATAGCCGAAGCGGACAAGGTTTTTCGGCACCTCCAGCACCTCGTCGAAATAAATATTTGTCCAGTCGAACACCGTGCCCTCGCATATCGAGCTACTCAGGGCAATTAGACCCAGTAGCAGGATGAAATGGTCGGGGCGGGAGAATATTTTACGCTGGTTCTCTTCGAGACTTTTCATCCGGTAGTCGCGGGGCAGGGTAGCGCTGCGCATGAGGAGCACCACAACGGTTGTTACCGCAAAAATGATGATGAAGTGTATATGCGGCGTAATGTCGAGCGCCACCATCAGCGCCCCGGTGAGCCCGCCGGTGAAGCCCGCCAGCGACCACAGTCCGTGAAACGACCCCATGATGCTGCGCCGGTATAGCCGCTCCACGCCCACAGCCTGCGTGTTTACCGCGATATTGGTGAGGTTGCCCGTAGCGCCGAACAGGACGAGCACAACCAACATTTGCACCGCCGTGGTGGCCATCCCCACAGCCACTAAGCTCAGCGGGTACAGCAGCGCGCCGAGTATGAGCATCCGCCGGCTTCCGAACCGGCCAACCAGATAACCTATCGGAAACATGGAACATATTTCGCCTAACGGAAGACAGAACAGCAGGCCGCCGAATTGGGCGTCGTTCATGCCCAGCAATTCTTTTATTTCGGGAATACGCCCCGCCCAACTGGCGAACACCAGTCCCTGTATAAAGTAGAATGCGTTCACCGCCGTCCTGTACCACGCTTTGGGATTACTCTTTTTCATATCTCGATTTGCCGGCGCAAAAATAGCATAATTTTTTTATAAAGCGATTCGACAGTTAGTAATGTTTGATATTTCAAACAAAATACATATCTTTGTGTGCAATATTAAACATTATGGAGAGGACAAAATACGTATTACTGCCTCGTCTGACAAAAATTTTGGAAGAATTAGGTGAGGACATTAAGCTGGCGCGGCTCCGGCGAAAGCTGAGCGCCGAACAGATTGCCGAGCGGGCGGGCATTTCGCGCTCCACGCTTTGGCAGATTGAAAAAGGCTTGCCGAATGTGTCGATGGGTTATTATGCACAAGTGCTGTTTGTGCTGGGCTTGGAAAAAAACCTTTCCGTCATGGCTGCCGACGATGTGCTTGGACGCAAATTGCAGGATGCGGACATATTGCCGAAAAAACGCGCGCCGAAAAAACGAATACGCAAAGATGAGCAGCAGTAAAGACATATTGGTTTATGCCGATTGGGATGGCTTGGAAACGCCGCAATTTGCGGGCACATTAGCGGCTTCGTATTCACGGGGAAGGGAGATTTTTTCATTTGAATATGATGAGAAATGGCTGCAATCTCCCTTTGTACATGAAATTGACCCGGATTTGGGACTCTTTTCCGGCGTTCAATATCTGCGCGATGAAAAAAGCAATTTCGGCGTATTTTTGGATTCTTCACCCGACCGCTGGGGTCGGCTGTTGATGAACAGGCGTGAATCTGTCCTTGCCCGCATGGAAAACCGGCTTCGCCGGAACTTGAATGAATCGGACTATTTATTGGGCGTTTTCGATGAGCAGCGAATGGGCGCTTTGCGGTTTAAAGAAAAGGCGACAGGCGCGTTTATGAACGACAACCGGGACTTTGCCACGCCGCCGTGGACGTCTATCCGTAAGCTTGAACAGGCCGCTTGTCAGTTGGAACATGACTTGATGGCCGACGATTCCGAAACCTTGAAATGGCTATATATATTACTCGCACCCGGTTCGTCGCTGGGTGGCGCACGGCCGAAAGCAGGCGTCCGGGATGCCGGCGGCGCGCTTTGGATTGCCAAATTCCCGAGCATGGAAGACCGGTACGACATTGGCGCGTGGGAAATGATTACCCACGAATTGGCCCGGCTGGCCGGATTGAATGTGCCCCAAGCAATGACTAAATCGTTTTACGGCAAACATCATACCTTCCTGACTAAGCGGTTTGACCGCACCGCCACCGGGCGGCGGTTGCATTTTGCTTCCGCCATGACGCTTTTGGGATATACGGACGGCGTAAGTTTTCAGGAGGGCGCGAGCTATCTGGAATTGGCGGAATTTATTATTCGAAAAGGCGCAAATGTCAATCGGGATTTGGAAGAAATGTTCCGGCGCATTGTGTTCTCCATCTGTGTGAGCAATACCGACGACCATTTGCGAAATCATGGGTTCTTATTGTCAAAAGCCGGTTGGACGCTTTCGCCCGCCTACGATATAAACCCTAACCCGAAAGGCACAGGCCTGAAACTGAATATTTCGGCACACGACAATTCATTGGATTTGGATTTAGCGGCGGAAGTCGCTCCGTTTTTCAGACTGACGAACGACAGGGCGATGGCAATCATTCAGCATACGATGCACGCGGTGTCTCAGTGGCGGCAACTGGCAACAAAATACAAGATTTCGAGAGATGAGCAGGAGCGGATGCGTCCGGCGTTTAGCGTCAACTTTGCCGAAACTTAACTAAGAACTATGATTTACGAATTGAAACGGCGTCCCGGATGGCAACCCATCTCCACATCATCACATCCGCCTTTCCGTTCTCCCTTTCCCGTTTAATGTGTGGCTCCGCAAGCCGTAGGCTTGCATCGCTTGGTAGAACCGATACCACATACACGTAATCGCATCCCATCGGGATGCGACCTTTCAGCGGCAGGTTGCATTCCTACGGAATGCAGGTGTTGTGGGGGATACGGCGTCTCTACCAAGCGACACATCCCGATGGGATGTGAAAGCCTTTTTAATCGTAACTCGTCAATCGTCAATCAAAATAGCGTGATGCTCTCAGGTTTTTTTGCTACATTTGCCGGGTAGTTTTGAATTATCGCACGTAAAGCATGATACGGGAATGATACACGATATTGAGATGATAAGGGGCTTTTACCGGCAATTTGCGGGAAAAGTGGACGCCACACGCGAAAAAATAAACAAGCCGCTGACGCTTGCCGAGAAAATTCTGTACG
>JAIRMK010000065.1 GCA_031258755.1 Prevotellaceae bacterium | reverse complement strand
TTATAGGAGCGCAACAGGTCGCCGTTTTCGCTCACTAACACCATGCCGTTGGTAAATACCCCATCCACGTCAAATGCAAAGGCTTTGATGTGTTCCAACCGGGTTTTATAATCGGGTTTGTGCTGCATGTGCTGCTTGTTTTATAATGTTCTCGGTAAGCAAACGATAAATGGTTTGCCATTCGGGATGCAAAGATAATGATTTTATATGTTTATTGATGCTGGTTTCGTCGCCGCGCCGCGCCGGCCCGGTTTGCACCTCCGCCGGATGACTGCCCGCAAACGCCTTTTTCACCGTTTCCTCCACTAAGGGTTTCAGGTATTTAAATTGCTCGCCTGCAAGGTCGCAGGCCACGCCCAACAGGCTGTTCACAAAATTACCGGCGAATACCGCCGCCAGATGCAGGCGGGCACGGCTTTCAGAATTAAGTTCGCTCACGTTTTCCGACAAAGATTTTGCCAACCGGCGAATGATATTATAATTTTTTCGTATATTTGCTTCTATAAAGAAAGGCACGGTGCGAAAGTCCGTTTCACGAGCACGGTTTAAGGTTTGCAGCGGGTAAAGTACGCCGTGGTTCGGGAATTTTTGAAGCGCCGACATGTCCACCGGGCCGGCAGTGTGTAATACGAGGCTTTGCATGAGCGGCAATTGTTGCGCCACCTGCGGTATGGCGTGGTCATTAACGGCTATGATGTACACGTCGGCCGGGCGCAGGGAGGAGGTGTGACGGGCAGTGTGGGCGTTGACTTGTGCGGCAAGCTGTCGGGCATGTTCGGGCGTGCGGCTGTAAATGTCAACCACCACATAGCCACAGGCAAAAAAGGACTTGGCAAGGTGAGTTGCGACATGTCCGCTACCGATAAATGAAATTGTTTCCATGAAGATACAAATGTACAAAAAAATACGAATATGAAAACTTCAACCTCAACTTTAATTGTCTTTTTAAGCGGCGCGGCCATAGGTGCAGCGGCGACTTTACTGTTTACTACCGAAAAGGGGGCGGAGGCGCGTCAAGCCATAGCCGACCTGTTCAGCAAGGAGTTTGACAAACTGAGTCATAAAATAGACCATGCCATTCATCCCGGAAAAAAAGAAGCGCCGGCCGGCAATAAAGCATAACAATGATGGATACAGAAGATAAAATGTCGCAGTTGGAACGGCTGTTTGCCGATGTGAGGGAATATATCAATTTGCGATTTGAGGCGCTGAAACTACAGGCGGTTGAGCACTTCTCCTCCTTTTCCAGTTTGCTGTTCAGCGTTGTCATGGGCATGCTATTGTTCATGTGCGCGTTCCTGTTCATAATGGCCGGATTTACCTGCTGGTTGAGCCGGGCGCTCCATTCGCCGGCAGTCGCCATGTTTATCACCGGCGGATTTATTGTTTGTTTAACCGTCATCGTACTGTCGTTGCGCAAATATATTTTCACCAACCGGATGGTGCGTTTTTTTCTAAAAATGTTTTTCTATGCCGCGCCTTCGGAGAAAACTGACGGTGTTAAAGAAGAAAATGATGAAGCATAAACATAAATATGGATATGTCCGTTCTATGGCGGCCTTGCAGCGGGAGCGCTGTTATATGGCAAGTGATATTGATTTTTGCGAAAAAAAAATACGGAATGAGTATTCCGTATTCAAGTCGTCATTCAGCATCAGGAAACTGGTTCATTCAGCCCTGAGCCGAGTTCCCATGTACGCCTTTATTTCAAGGATTTTACCACTGCTTCGAAAGCCTTAGGGTGGTTCATGGCCAAATCGGCCAGCACCTTGCGGTTAAGCGCAATGTTGTTTTTCGCCACCTTGCCCATAAATTCGGAATACGTCATTCCGTAGGCGCGTACGGCGGCGTTGATACGTTGTATCCACAGGGCGCGGAATGTGCGTTTTTTAACTTTACGATCGCGGTAAGCGTAGGTGAGACCTTTTTCGTAAGTGTTTTTGGCTACCGTCCACACGTTGGCGCGGGCCAGAAAGTTACCTTTGGTAAATTTGAGGATTTTTTTGCGGCGGGCGCGTGATGCAACCGCATTAGTAGAACGAGACATAAAATGTTGTTTTGCGAAAGTCAGCGTCCCGCACGCGGGCTCTTTTTGCTGAACATTCTGGTTAATAAAAAAATTAAGCGACTAATAAATCTTTGATGCGTTTCTCATCGGCTTTATCCACCGTAGTGGCATACGTGAGGTTGCGCTTTTGTTTGATTGTCTTTTTTGTCAAAATATGACGTTTATACGCATGTTTGCGCTTTACTTTTCCCGATCCGGTAAGCTGAAACCGCTTTTTGGCACCGGAGTTCGTTTTAATTTTAGGCATTTTTATTCTATTTTAATTACTACTTAATTTATTTTTTTTCACGGGGGCAATCATCATAATCATACGCTTGCCCTCTAACTTGGGCAACTGCTCGGCCTTACCGTATTCTTCAAGGTCAACCGCGAAGCGCAACAGGAGTTTTTCGCCCTGTTCCGAAAACATAATGGAACGCCCCTTAAAGAACACATACGACTTCACTTTGGCGCCTTCACTCAAAAAACTCTGCGCATGTTTCAGCTTAAACTGATAATCATGCTCGTCGGTATTCGGGCCGAACCGTATTTCCTTAATCACCACCTTTTGCGCATTCGACTTCATCTCCTTCGCTTTTTTGCGCTGTTGGTAAAGGAATTTCTGGTACTCCACAATTTTACATACAGGAGGGTCAACATTCGGCGAAATTTCAACCAAATCGAGCTCCATGTCCCGCGCCATTTTCAAGGCTTCCGTTACAGGATAAACCGTACCCGATTTAGGCACATTGTCACCGACAACACGAACACTCGTCACACCTCTGATTTCAGTATTGATACGGTATTCGGCATCCTTTTTCTCAAACTGCCGTGACTTTGCAGCCCTGTTATTGCTACTGTTGTTGTTAGCATTATTGCCCGGCCTGAATACCGGACGCGGCGGTCTATAAGGTGCTACTATAGTTTGGTTCCTCCTGTTTAGTGAATAAATCTATAATAATTTTTACATTTTAGGGTGCGAAGTTCGGAATTTTTTTTATAAACAGCAAAAATTTTACAGGAAAAATAAAAAAGTTGGGTAACTTTGCGGCAGAAAATAAAGCACAGGGATGTTGACATTCAAAAAATACAGTTCCATAGAGAATACTTACGACAAGGAGTTTCTGGATAAAATCAGGTCCGAGCATCTTGATTTGCTGCCCTATGTGGTACAGGAAAAGGTGCATGGAGCGAATTGCAGCTTTGTCACCGACGGCCAAACCGTACAATTTGCCAAACGGACGGGGGTGATTGAACCCGGAGAGGCGTTTTATGATTACGAGGAATTGCTCGAACGCTACCGGGAGCGCATCATCCGCCTGTTTCAACGGATAAAGGCGAAATATACGGATACGGAAAGTATATTGGTTTACGGCGAAATGTTCGGCGGCAAGTATCCACACCCGGACGTGAAGAACTTTTCGACCGTGCTGAATATTCAGAAAGGCGTGTACTATTGCCCGGTGCACGAGTTTTACGGATTTGACATTTACGTCGCCGGGACGGATAGCAGAAGATATTTTTCCGTAGGCGAAACAAATATATTCTTTGAGGAAGGAGGCCTTTTGTATGCCAAGACGTTGTTTCAGGGTACGCTGGACGAGTGCTTGGCATATCCGAACGATTTTCCGAGCCGTATTGCCGGATGGCTGGGACTGCCGCCTGTCAAGGATAACATTTGCGAGGGCGTCGTCATCCGTCCGGTTGAGCCGACATTTCTCAGTAACGGCTCACGGCTGGTGCTGAAAAGCAAGAACAACAAATTTGCCGAAAAGAAAGCGGTGAAGAAACGGCAACCGGCTTTGTTTGTAGCGCCCACATACAGCGAAGCACTCAACAGTCAGCTGGCGCTGACAGCGGCGTATGTGACGGAGAACAGGCTGAACAACGTAATAAGCAAAATCGGGCAGGTGTCGATACCGAAAGACACGGGCAAGCTGATAGGGCTTTTCAGCAAAGATATTTTAGAGGATTACCTGAAAGAACATGCGAGCAATTATGCCCTGCTGGAAAAAAGCGAACAGAAAATCCTGAACCGGCATGTCAACAAACAGGCCACCGACTTGATTAAGGGCGTGTATAACGCATAAATTCCTCCTCACTTCATCAGCCACTCTTTAAATTCCTTTGCACGGGCTTTGCTCACATAGATTTTCACCGGAACGGGCACGGTGAGATTTACCGCCAGTTTATTGCCGAACCACATGCTGACGTCCTTTACGGCAGCACGCGCCACAATATATTGCCGGTTGGCGCGGTAAAAAGCCGCCGGCTCCAGTTGTTCCATCAACTCGTCTAACGACGGCGTAAGGTAATGACGGCGCCTGTCGTATGTGACGGCCACCACTGCCTTTATGTCGATGTAAATATAAGCAATGTCTTTTACGGCCAGCGGTATCAGCTTGTCCCTGTCGGACACCAGCAGGCAGGATTTATACACCGCCGTCTCCTTGCGAATGCGCTCAAAGAGCGCCGAGAGCGCACTGCTGTCAATGCCCTTTGCACCCGACAGGTTCCGATACTTCTCCACAGCGCGCCGCAAAGCGTTCGGATGAATGGGCTTCAGCAAATAGTCGATGCTGTTGACCTCAAACGCCTGCAGCGCGTACTTGTCGTAGGCGGTGGTGAAGATAACGGGACAGGTTACCGGAACGCTGTCGAAGATAGAAAACGACGAGTCGTCCGACAGGTGAATGTCCATGAACAGCAGGTCGGGCGCAGCGTGCGCCTGTAGCCATTCCACGCTTTCTTCCACCGATTGCAGCGTGGCCAGCACGGTAATGTCGGGATACAATTCTTCGAGCAGCAACGCCAACGCTTGCGCCGCCACTTCTTCGTCTTCTATAATCACCGCTTTTATCATTTCTTCAGGGGAATGGTTACGCTGAATATGTCGTCCGTACAGCAGATGGTGATGTCCTGTTGCCATTTCAGGCGGTAGCGCTCGGCGAGGTTGGCCAGCCCGATGCCCTTGCCTTCTCCCGGCGTCGTGCGCCGCTGCACCGGGTTGGCGACGGTTATCGCCGG
>JAIRMK010000055.1 GCA_031258755.1 Prevotellaceae bacterium | reverse complement strand
CGCAAAGTGTTACATTTCGGCGAATTTATTGAGAACATATAATTGGAAGATACTTGTAAAATAATCAATTATTCCAACAATTTGTTAGAAATCTCAATCTTTTTGGTCAGCACGATTTTGACCATGTAAACTTGTTTTTGACATCCCTTTCAGAGGCGATTTTCACGCCCGAAGCGGCGTCGCACCCTCCGCAACTCGCTGCTCAAATCGACCGTCGGTCTCTGCCTGTGCGCGAAGTAGAACGCCAACGGCAGGAAACAATGGACGATGTGAAAATATAGATATGAAGTTGAACCTTGAAACGACACTGCCGCCCGGCAGAATGCCCTTTTCTTATTCAATCCGTAATTCCTGCCTGATGCGCTCAAACTTGGCTTGGAGCGCGGTCGTTACCTCATCGAATTGCGCTTTGTCTTTCAAATCGGCACGCACGCCAAAATAAAATTTGATTTTCGGCTCGGTGCCCGACGGCCGCACGGACACAATGGTGCCGTCGTGGGTGATGAATTGCAAAACATTCGACTTTTGCATGTGAACAGGCGTGCGTTGGCCGGTAAGTAAATCAACAGACTCCGATTTGAGGTAGTCGTGAATACACACCACCTTTGAACCATCAATGCGTTGCGGCGGGTTGTCACGAAATCCGGCCATCATTTGTTGTATTTGGGCCAGTCCGTCTTTGCCTTTTTTAGTAATGGGAATAAGCGTTTCCTTGTAGTATCCGTATTCCATGTAAATATCGAGCAGTACGTCATACATGGTTTTTTCTTGCGACGCCGCCCACGCCGCCATTTCGGCAAGGGTGCAGCAGGTGGCCACAGCGTCTTTGTCGCGGACAAATTCGCCGATGGTGTATCCAAAGCTCTCTTCGCCACCGCCGATAAATACTTTCTTTCCTTCCTGCTCACGGACTACTTCGGCAATGAATTTAAATCCTGTAAACACATTGTAATATTCCACGCCGAACTGTTCTGCAAGCGCCTTCATGAGGTTTGTGGTGACAATGGTCTTGATGATGTATTCTTTGCCGGTGAGTTTGCCGAGTTCTTTCCAGCGGCGCAGCAGGTAGTAGGTGAGGAGCGAGGCGGTTTGATTGCCGTTTAGTAAGACAAATTCTTTTTTACTGTTGCGGATGGCAAGCCCCACGCGGTCGGCGTCGGGGTCGGAGGCCATAATCATATCGGCGCCCGAAGCGGTGGCTTTTTCAATAGCCATTTTAAACGCGCCGGGTTCTTCGGGATTTGGCGATTCAACCGTTGGGAAATTTCCATCGCTCACATCCTGTTCCGGAACCCTGATGATGTTGCTGAACCCTTTGCGGCGCAAGGCCTCTGGGATAAGCGTCACGCCTGTGCCGTGCAAAGGCGTATAAACAATACGTATTTGATTGTTTTGCTGTATGGCGTCGGGTGAAAGTTCCAGACTTAATATTTTTCCCAAATATGCTTCATCAATTTCTTTACCGATACGTTTGATATTTTCTTCATGGCCGGTGAACTGTACCATGGCGGGATCGGTAATTTTTTCCACTTCGGCGATGATGTTGGTGTCATGTGGCGACGTAACCTGTGCGCCGTCGTCCCAGTAAGCTTTGTAGCCGTTGTATTCCTTCGGATTGTGTGAGGCGGTGATCACTACGCCGCTCTGGCAGCCCAAATGGCGGATGGTGAAACTGAGTTCCGGCGTGGGACGCATACCGTCGAAAAGGAAAACCTTGATGCCGTTGGCGGCAAACACTTCGGCTGTGATTTGGGCGAAGCGGGCGCTGTTGTTGCGGCTGTCGTGCGTAATGGCTACTTTGATTTCAGTCAAATGCGGGAAACTTTTTTTGAGGTAATTGGCCAATCCTTGCGTGGCCATCCCCACCGTATATTTATTCATACGGTTGCTGCCTACCCCCATGATACCGCGGAGGCCGCCGGTGCCGAATTCGAGATTTTTGTAAAAACTTTCTTCCAGTTCTTTGGAATTCGTATCGACTAATTTCTTAACCTGTGTTTTGGTTTCTTCGTCGTAGCTTCCTGTGAGCCATGCTTCGACTCGTTGTTTTATCACTTGGTCCATAATTTTTTGGTTTAGGTTACACATTTTTTTTTTTGAAAACATCGCAGAAGTGCATCTTCCCATGAGGGAATGGCAAGGCCATATATTGTTTTTATTTTTTCTTTACTTAGTATGCTGTATGCAGGGCGTGCGGCTTTGGTTGGATAGTCGGCGGTAGTTACCGGGTGCAGGGTACAACTACGGTGTCCGAGTTGCATGATGCGTTGGGCAAAATCAAACCATGTGCACACGCCCTCGTTGGTGTAATGATATACGCCGGGAACGAATTTCTTTGTGCCGGTAATCACGTGTTCAATGATGGCAAGTATAGCTTCGGCAAGGTCGGCGGCATACGTGGGAGACCCGTGTTGGTCGTTCACCACATTGAGGGTGGGGCGTTCGATTCCGAGCCGCAGCATGGTGTTTACAAAATTATTGCCTTCGCAGGTATAAAGCCATGCGGTGCGTATCACCATGGTTTGCGGGTGCGACAAGGCGGCTTTCTCGCCGGCAAGTTTGCTTCTTCCGTAAGCCGATTGTGGATTTAATGTGTCTTCTTCGGTATATGGCGTCGTCTTTGTTCCGTCAAATACATAATCGGTGGAAATGTGGATAAGGTGTGACTGACATTCGCCGGCCGCTTCGGCCAGGTTTTGGACGGCAGCGGCGTTAATGGCGAAAGCCTTGTCTTCTTCCTCTTCCGCCTTGTCCACAGCGGTGTAGGCCGCACAATTAATAATGAACGCCGGATGATGGTTGCGTACATAAGCCGTCACGTCATGGTTGCAGGTGAGGTCTAAGTTGTGCATATCGGTACACAGCAATTGCAGCGCAGGGTGGCGGGTGGCTGCTTCCTGCAGGTCGCGCCCCAGTTGGCCATTACATCCGGTAATAAGTACTTTTTTATTCATTCCCTTTATTTCAACAGCACGAAGGTAATAATATTTTTTTAATTTAAAATAATTACTATCTTTGTGAACTTATGGAGCATTTTATCGTATCGGCCAGAAAATATCGCCCCTTGACCTTTGAATCGGTTGTGGGACAAGAGAATATTGGCACAACGCTGAAAAATGCCATTCAGCGCAAGCAGTTGGCGCATGCCTATTTGTTCTGTGGTCCGCGCGGCGTGGGAAAAACAACATGCGCCCGTATTTTTGCAAAGACAATTAACTGCCAAAATCTTACTCCGGAGCTGGAAGCGTGCGGTGAATGTGAATCGTGCCGTTCATTTGCCGAAGGCCGCTCATACAGTATCCACGAATTGGATGCGGCCTCCAATAATTCGGTGGATGATATTCGTGTGCTTACCGATCAGGTGCGTGTGCCGCCGCAGATAGGCCAGTACAGCGTATATATTATTGACGAGGTGCACATGCTTTCGTCCAGCGCTTTCAATGCTTTTCTGAAAACCTTGGAAGAGCCGCCGGCGCATGCCATTTTTATTTTGGCAACCACCGAAAAGCACAAGATACTTCCTACCATTTTGTCGCGTTGTCAGATCTATGATTTCAGTCGTATTTCCATTCCCAACATGGTGAAGCATCTGGCGGATATTGCGGCCAAAGAGGGTGTGAAAGTGGAACCTGAGGCGCTGAATGTGATTGCACAAAAAGCCGATGGCGCCATGCGCGACGCCCTTTCCATTTACGATCAGGCAGTGGCTTTTTGCGGTGACAATTTGACGTATGCAAGTGTAATCGAAAATCTGAATGTGCTCGATTATGAATATTATTTCAAGCTAACCGATCACCTCATTCACCACCGCTATGCCGATGCGCTGTTGTTGTTTGACGAGGTGCTGGCCAAGGGTTTTGATGCACAGCATTTCATTGCGGGATTGAGCATGCACTTTCGTGACTTGCTGGTATGTAAAGATCCACGCACATTATCATTGCTTGAAGTAGGCGATACCGTTGCAAAACGTTATGAGGCGCAGGCTGCACAGGCATCGCATACTTTTTTATATGAAGCGCTGCAACTGACCAATGCCTGTGAAATGGGGTATAAATCGAGTGGAAACCCGCGACTGCACGTTGAACTTTCTTTGTTGCGGTTGTCGAATATAGCTTCCGAAAAAAAAAACGATAGTGCAGAAATAACGGAAAAAGCGGCAGTTGTAGTTGAAAATGCGCCGCCGCCAATTCATTCGATACATATACCGGAACCTTCTCCTGCTCCTCCTGTGCTGCGGGATACCCAAACGTTTTCATTGAAAGACGCCCTGGCAAAAAAAATAGAGTCAGTAAAAAAGGATGAAAAACGAAAGGTGGAGAAAAGAAATAATCCGTTTACACAGGAACAGTTGATAGACGCGTGGGAGGCGTTGGTGTCGCATGTGAATACCAAGCCGCGTTTGGCTACAGCATTGCAGGAATTTTCGCCGGTATTGAAAGCGGATAATGTGATAAGTTTTCCGGTGTGGAATGTAGTGCAAAAAGAGTGGATGGAAAAGAATGAGATTATATTGGACTTTTTGTGTGATAAATTGCAAAATGATAACATTAAGCTGGACATTACAATAAATGTTGAAGCGGCAAAGAATGTAGCGCCTTACACCTATGATGAAAAATTCCGTTTTCTTGTGGAGCAATATCCTGCCGTGTCCCAATTGAAACAAATCATGAATTTAGATATAATATGATGCGCGGAAGTGAAGTATGAAGAATGGTGTATGGATATATATGGGCATTTTACTCGCGATTGTCTTTTGGGGCATGTCGTTTGTGTGGGTAGATCAGATGCTGGGCGCGGGTTTCCCCTCATACTGTCTTTTAACGGCGCGGCTTGCTATTTCGGCCATTGTATTATTGCTTGTATCTCTCGGTTTTGGAAAATTGCAGCGGCCTAAACTGGCAGACCTGAAATGGATAATTCTGATGGCGTTATTCGAGCCGTTTTTATATTTTATCGGAGAAACCAAGGGTATTCAACTCACTACGCCGACTACGGCCTCTGTGATTATTTCTACCATTCCATTATTCGCCATGCTGCTGGGTTTTCTCGTGTATAAGGAGCGAATGAGCAAACTTAATGTCTTCGGGGCGGTATTGGCGGTTGCGGGAGTTCTCCTGTCGGTTTTGAATGAAGAAATGTCGATAAAAGTGGATGCACTCGGCGTGCTGATGCTGTTTTTTGCCGTGCTTTCAACGATTGGATATTCTTTGGTTGTTAAAAAATTGGCCGCAAAATATAATGTTTTCACGATAGTGGTTTTCCAAAATGTCTTGGGCACGCTGCTGTTTTTCCCCTTTACGTTTTCGGAATACGAAGTACTGCATCAGTTTGTTTTTTCCTTTGAAAGTATTTATCCGATACTCCTTTTGGCGCTGTTCCCCTCCACGCTGTCGTTTATTTTTTATGTCAATTGCATCCATCACATCGGGGTGGTTCGCGCCAACATGTTCAGCACATTGATGCCGGTGGTGACATTGTTATTTTCGTCGGCGCTGGGACGTGAGTTGTTGACTTCACGCAATGGCACGGGCGTCGTCATCGTGATAGCGGGATTGCTGTTGACGCAGGCGAAAAAAAGAAGGAACGGTTAGTTAAACTCATAACTCTTAACTTATATTTTTTTCGCTACCTTTGTACGCTATGAATACGCATAAAAAACATTTTAAAAAGACGGCGCCCGGCAATCTGGTTGCGGGGTTGCGCCCGGTGATAGAGGCCGTGCGAGCGGGTCGCGAGGTGGAAAAGGTGCTGATAAAAACAGGGCTCGACGGCGATTTGTTCCGCACGCTCCTCGACCTGCTGCACGAACGGCACATCCCCACGCAATTTGTCCCTGTGGAGAAGCTGCACAGTCTTACGCCGAATCATCATCAGGGGGTGGTGGCGTTCACGTCGCTAATCCCATATGTGGATTTGGAGGAAGTGGTGCTGCGCGTGCTGGAGCGCGGCGAAACGCCGTTGGTGGTGCTGCTCGACGGCGTAACCGATGTGCGCAATTTCGGCGCTATTGCCCGCTCGGCCGAGTG
>JAIRMK010000007.1 GCA_031258755.1 Prevotellaceae bacterium | reverse complement strand
TGGAAATGTTCCTGCAACTGGCCGCCAACGTATCGAGCGAGCATCCGGTCGTGGTGAGCGAGTTTATCGAAAATGCGAAGGAGATAGAACTCGACGCTGTGGCAGACAAGGGCGAGGTGGTGGCGTATGCCATCTCGGAACACATCGAATTTGCCGGCGTTCATTCGGGCGACGCCACCATACAGTTTCCGCCGCAAAAACTGTATGTGGAAACCGCGCGGCGCATCAAGAAAATTGCGCGCCAGATTGTGCAGGCGCTCGAGATCTCAGGGCCTTTCAATATTCAATTTTTAGCGAAAGAAAACGACATCAAGGTGATCGAATGTAACCTGCGCGCCTCGCGCAGCTTCCCTTTTGTGTCGAAAGTATTAAAAATAAATTTCATTGAACTGGCCACGAAAATCATGATGGGGCTGCCGGTAGAAAAGCCGCACAAGAATGCGTTTGACCTCGATTATGTGGGCATCAAGGCCTCGCAGTTTTCGTTCACCCGCCTGCAAAAAGCCGACCCGGTGCTGGGCGTCGATATGGCGTCGACCGGCGAGGTGGGTTGCATCGGCGACGACAGCCCTGAAGCCGTGCTGAAGGCCATGCTGTCGGTAGGCTACCGCATTCCGGAGAAAAACATCCTGCTCTCGAGCGGCGACGCCAAGCAAAAGGCTGCACTGCTGCCGGCCGTGCAACTCCTCGACAAGAAAGGCTTTTCTATTTTCGCCACCACCGGCACCTATCATTACCTTACGGCCAACGGGGTGAACGCGCAGTTAGTCCACTGGCCGGGCGAAGAAGGAACGCCGCAGGCGTTAGACCTGCTGCACGAAAAGAAAATCGACTTCGTGGTGAACATCCCCAAAAACCTGTCGACCCGCGAACTGAGCAAAGGCTACATGGTGCGGCGGGCGGCCATCGACTACAACATTCCGCTCATTACCAACGAGCGGTTAGCCACCGCTTTCATTCACGCTTTTTGCACAATGAGCGTGGACGACATACAAATAAAAAGTTGGGACGAGTACAAGTAGTATGTTTTTTTAGCATATAGTCATCTTAATTATTTACAACTGAAAAAATTTCATTTTTCAATTCTTGCTCAGTGGGCAGATAGAGCATATATTTTGAGGCGAAAACCTGTTTGTTGTCTTCCGCAAGCGTATAACGGACAATCGCCTCGCTTTTGTCGGCGCAAAGAACAATGCCAATGGGCGGGTTATCGCCGTTATTCATCATTTCACGGGTGTAATAGTTTACATACATTTGCATTTGGCCTAAATCCTGATGCGTTAAATCACCCATTTTTAAGTCGAGAAGAACAAAACATTTGAGCACATAGTGATAAAACACCAAATCAATATAGAAATCTCTACCGTCAAACGAAATGCGTTTTTGGCGGGCAACAAAGGAAAATCCTCTGCCCATTTCCAAAAGAAATGCTTGCAAATGATTGATAACAGCTGTTTCCAAATCTTTTTCGTACAAATCATGCGAGGGCTTTACATCCAAAAAATCCAAAATATACGGATTACGGATAAAATCTTTCGGGTCGGGAGGTTCAACTGTTTTTTGAATTTCGGCAGAAACGGCTTCTTTGTTTTGGCTCGACAATAACCTTTCATAGAAATGCGTGTTGATTTGTCTTTCAAGTTGGCGGGTGCTCCAATTCGATTTTATACACTCGTCTATGTAGAAATTGCGGGCTTTCTCATTTTCCACTTTCATTATTTTTCTGTAATGCGACCAATTCAATTCGTGGCGCAGTGTGTCACAATTTTGAAAAGTTAAGTAAAATTGCCTGATATAGCGAAGATTACTTTCGTCAAATCCTTTCCCAAAGTCGTGTGTGAGTTGTTCCGACAGGTACTTCAACAACTGTGTCCCGTACCCGGCCCGCTCGTTGCCCGCCTGTGCCTCTACAATCTGTTTTCCTATGAGCCAATATGCCTCAACCATAGCAAAATTGACGGCCGAATATGCCTTTGCTCTCGCCGTGGTCAAAATTTCTTTTATCTGACCATAGATTATATTATCGTTGTTTTTCGATAATGTATTATCCTCGTTCATTTTATATCCTTATTTTGCTAAATTAAGACAAAGGTACGAAATTTAGCAAATAAAAATCATGTCAGTAGTTTGTTTTCCTACTCAAACACGCGGCATAGCTCCCGGTTGATTTTCTTTACCCGCGCTTCCTCTAATTTGATTACTTTCCGGTCGTAGGTAATCAGTCCGTTGACTTCCCCCTCCACGTCGGTGGTTTGGGTATAAACGGCTGCCGAGTATCCGCGGCCGACAGTTTCTTTCAGTTGCTCGATAAATTTGACATATTCATCGGTAACTTCCTTCGAGGTCTTAAATTGCACGTATCCCCAATTCTTGTCAGGTTGCCACAGGTGTCCTTCCAGCGCCAGTCCGATACCGCCGTATTCGCCCAGCACATTCGCCTTTTTGGTGTTGAGCAATGTAATTATAGGATTGGGGTAATGGTGGACATCAAGAATATCGCCTGCCTCAAGGTAGTGATTGCCGCCGCTGGCGGGGTTAACAAGCCGCGACGGATCGTAGCTTTTCGTCCATGTCGCGATTTCCACAGACTTGAACTGTCCCCATGCCTCATTGAACGGCACCCACACCACCACGCAGGGGTTAGGCTTCAGGAAGTCGATAATTTCTTTCCACTCCTGGCGGAAATTCGCTTCGGATTCGGGCGAGCGTACGGCTTCCTTGCCGTTGAAGAACTGGTGCATCTGCCATTGCGGAGAATTTCCGCCGCTCGGCATATCTTGCCATACGAGCATCCCGAGGCGGTCGCAATGCGTGTACCAGCGGGCAGGCTCCACCTTCACGTGTTTGCGTATCATGTTAAACCCGAAATCTTTCGTTTTTTGAATATCATACAACAGCGCTTCGTCGCTGGGGGCGGTGTAGAGGCCATCAGGCCACCAACCCTGGTCGAGAGGACCAAGTTGGAAATAATCCTTGTTGTTCAATTGCAGGCGAACAATGCCGTTTTCATCCTGTTTTGCAGCTATTTTCCGCATCGCCATATAGCTTTTCACCTTGTCTGTCAATTTTCCCTTATGGTACAAGCCGATTTCCACATCGTAGAGGAAAGGCGATTCGGGCGACCAAAGTTTGGCGTTCGGGATATATAGTTCCAACTGCTGTGAGGCAACGGCTTTGGCTGATGCGACAAGTGTTCCGCTTTCGGTTATTTTCACCTCCACAACGTCGGAAGCGTGGGCGGCTGTTGCGTCCACCTGAACGGACAGGCGGCCTTTGTCGATGTCGGGAACGGTTTTGACGGCGGCAATGTGTTGTTCATTCACCGGCTCCAGCCAAACGGTTTGCCAGATACCGGTAACCGACGTGTACCAAATTCCCTCCGGCTTGCTGACTTGTTTTCCGCGAGGTTGGTAGCCCTTATCCGTGCCATCCCAGACTTTGACCACTAATTTTTGTTCGCCCGATTTCAGGAAAGGCGTAATGTCGAAATAAAAAGGCGTGTATCCGCCGGTGTGGCTGCCGACTTTAACGTCGTTGATATACACATCGGCTTTCCAATCCACGGCGCCGAAATGCAACAGAATACTTTTATTTTTCCATGCGGGCGGTATGGTAAACGTTCTTTTATACCATAGCTCATTGTTTCCACCTACTTCTTTTTGCACGCCGGAAAGGCTGGATTCAACGGCAAACGGCACCAATATTTTACCGTCGAACGTGCCGGGTTCTGCCCGACCTGCAGGTAAAATAGCATATTCCCAAAGCCCATTCAGGTTTTGCCACTCCGGGCGTTCCATAATCGGCCTCGGATATTCGGGCAATACCTTTGCGGGATTGACTTCGTCTGCCCACTTCGTCTTTATTTTGTCCCCGGCGGGTTTCCATTGCCCAGAAACGTTAGATGCTAATAAAACCAATAGCCCGATAAGTAAAAAATTCTTTCTCATGATAAAAAAGTTAAATAGTTGATATAAATGTTTTTTCTTTCAATTCTTAATCTTCAGGACAGGCGTCATATAATCCGGATCAATGACCATGATTTCGTTTTCTCCCTGCGTTTGAAAATACACTTTGCTGATGTGCATCGTGCGCGGATGTATTTCTGTTTTGGAGTGATGCGAATGAAAAACGATACGCAATTTACCTTCTTTATCGGTAAACATCGCGCTGTGCCCGATACCGGTCAATTCCCCCACATTTTGGTAAATTGGATTGTGTCCGTATTTCGTCCAGGGGCCTTTCACATTTGTAGCCGTAGCTACTCCAATACCGTAATAAGGACTTTCATAGCTGTTGGCGGAGTAAGTCATGTAGTAAACGCCATTGTGTTTGGTTACAAATGATCCTTCGTTAACCCTTGGCCAAATTTTTTCCCATGCCTGAGAAACATGAATGCATTTTTGCATGGTTTCTTCTTTAATCTCCAGCAGGTTGTCTTCGAGTTCAGCCACCCAGATATTCAATCCGTCATTGAAACGGTCGAAAAACAAATAGGCTTTTCCGTCGTCGTCGATAAACAGAGAGTTGTCAATACATTTTTCGTCGGCAATCATCGGCTCTTGGATTTCCTGCGTAAATGAGCCTAAGGGGCTATCGCTTGTAGCGACACAGATATGCTCGTCGGCCGAATAATACATATAGAATTTACCGTTGATGTGATATACTTCCGGCGCCCAAAACCACCGGTCGGCCCACACATCTTTTTTATCCAGCGCCAGCGGATTTTCGGGAATATTCCACGTTTGAAGATCGCCGGATGTAAGGACAGTTATGCCGTTTTCAGCTTTCGTGCCATAGGCATAATAAGTATTTTCATATAAAAGGATAAACGGATCGCCGTATGGGACAAGCGTTGTTTTCTCATCAGGTTTGCCCTGTTCTTCTTTACCGCAAGCCGCACAAGCGCAAACAGTAGTACACAGGCTCAGGATAATAATTAGTTTTTTCATCTCATTTCATGTTATTGAACACCGGTATCGGGGCTTCAGACGAAGGCTCGAGCCCCGCCACCGCCGGCCAGCCATCCGTCCACACGATTTTATCCATGCAGAGCGTTCGTCCCCATTTGGGATTACTCCGCAGGTAGGCATGATAGAGAAGCCAGTCGTTGCCCTCGTCGTCGGTGACGATTTCGGCATTGTGCCCGGGGCCTGCAAAGACGGCATTGCCGTGCAGCACGGTTTCGTAGTGATTGTCGAATAGCGACCGGCCGTCTTTAGCCAGGTAAGGGCCGAACAGGCTTTCCGACCGGCCGACCACTACGCGGTATGTGCTGTTTGCTCCTTCGCAGCAAGTGCCTGTCGAGCCGAAATAGTAGTAATACTTGTTTCGTTTGTGGATATATGTTCCTTCGGTGCCCTGGCTGTCGAAGGTTTCTGTGAGCCGGCCGGCAATACGGATTTTCTCTGTACCGGGTTTCAGGCTCAGGCCGTCGTCTTCCAACTCGACGCCATAAATTCCGCAAAAACTGCCCCAGAACAGATATTTCTTTCCGCCGTCCTCGAAATAGAACTGGTCGATAGAGTTCTGCACGCCTATCGTATTGCTTTGGAATAACGCGCCTTTATCTGTAAATGGCCCCTGTGGTGCGTCGGCCACAGCCACGCCAATGCCGCATGTTCCGTTGCAACCCCATACCGACATGGAATAGTAGAGCACATACTTTCCGTTGATGTAATTAATGTCGGGCGCCCACAGCCCGCCTTTCGGCTCGAAGTTGGGGCGCGTTTCGTTGGTAAAGGCCGTGCCTACAAAGTCCCAGTGCACAAGGTCGGTGGAACGGTATATCGGGATATTGCGGACGTCTTCCGTGGCATAGAGGTAAAAACTGCCGTCGGGCACGCGAATAACGGTGGGGTCGGGCGTGCTTTTCTCCAGAATGGGGTTGTGGTAAATTGTTTCGTTCACATCTCCCGTATGGGATGATGTAGTGTAATCGGTGGGTGGTTTTTGCGTAAACGAGCAAGCCACAATTCCCGCTATCAGCAGGGCGCCCACAGCCCGCAAAATGTTTGTGATGGGTTGTAATTTCATTTTATTATTGCACGATTTATTTCATACGTTCATCGGGCGATGGAATAACCATACATCCTTTCGCCCATTCCGCATATTTCCCGACCATTTCCGCTAATTTTTCCGGATACTGACCCGACAGGTCATGCAGTTCCGTACGGTCGGTATTCAGGTTATAAAGTTCCCAGGTATCCTTTCTGGGGCGTTGCACGATTTTCCATTTATCGTTGCTTATCAGCGCCTTTTCCCGGAAATGCTCAAATCCGAGCAGATCATGGCGTTTGTCACATTTGCCTGCTTGCAAGACCGGCAGGAAGCTGACGCCCTCCAGCGGGATGATCGTATTACCTTTGTATGTATCCGGATATTGAGCGCCGGATACGTCAATGCAGGTAGCCATAATATCCATGACGTGGCAAGGTTCGTCCGTGACAGCGCCTTTTTTGGCTTTCATCCCGGCAGGCCAGTGGGCAATAGCCGGCGTGCAAATGCCGCCTTCATACATGAGGGCTTTCCAGAAGCGAAATGGCGTATTAGCCACGTTCGCCCATTTGGCGCCGACACCCGACCACACATTTTGTGTACCGGGCAGGGCTTCTTTATGTTTGGGATAAATCACGGGGTCGCCGTTGCGCAACTCGGCCGGCCGGTCGTTTTCGCCCGCCGAGAAGAATTGGGGACTTTCATTGCTGCAACCATTATCTACCAAGAACAGGACGAGGGTATTGTCTAATTCGCCCGATTTTTCAAGCGTGCGCATCACTTTTCCGATTTCCTTGTCCATGC
>JAIRMK010000103.1 GCA_031258755.1 Prevotellaceae bacterium | reverse complement strand
AATTTTATTTACATTTGCAACATGCAAGAATTTGACCGGCGCATAGCTGATTTCCTGTGCGAGCATCACGTGCTTACGCTCGCTTCCAGTGTGAATGATAACCCTTGGTGCGCGTCCTTATTTTATGCGTTCATGGCCGATGAGTGCCTGTTGGTATTTACTTCCGAAGCGCATACCCGCCATGTAAAAGACATGATGGAAAATCACCTTGTGGCCGGGGCCGTGGTGCTTGAAACCAAACGCGTAGGCATTTTGCGAGGCGTGCAGTTTCAGGGCATTATTCAGAAGCCTGCAGGCCCCTTGGCCGAAAAAGCCAAGCGCGTTTATCTCATGCGTTTCCCTTATGCCTTGTTGAAGCCCGCGCCCTTGTGGGTCGTGGAATTGCGTACGGTAAAATTTACCGACAACCGGCTTGGTTTTGGAAAAAAAATCTATTGGGAACGCGAATAACCGTCTTATTTTTTACGATTTTTCTTTGTTTTTCACCCATACTTGCCGTTCAAAAGTCTGGTCGAGCGAAATCAATGTTTCGGTTTTTTGGATGTTGGGAATTCGCTGGATGGTATTTATTAAAATATCCATCAAGTGTTCGTGGTCGCGGCAATACACTTTCAAAAGCAACTGGTACGACCCGGTTACAAAATGACATTCCACGATTTCCGAAATGACTTTTAATGCCTCTATCGTGGTTTCGTAATGGTTGCTTTCATTAAGGTGTACGCCCACAAACGCGCACACGTCGAGGCCTAAGGCTTTAGGCTTCACCTGCAGGCTTGACCCGGTAATGATGCCCGCATCTTCCATTTTTTTCACCCTTTGATGAATGGCAGCGCCTGATATTTCACACTCGCGGGCCACTTCCAGGAAAGGCATACGTGCATTTTTAATAAGAAATCCCAGAATTTTCTGGTCTAAACTGTCAATGTTATATCGTGCCATAATAGAGTAAATTAATGACACAAATGTAATAAAAATTATATTCTTTGCTAATAAAATAAAAATATATAAAATAAAAATGTTGATTTCCAACTAATTGCATATTTCGCATCTGCTTAATTGTTTGAAATAATTTGAAAGTTGTAAAAATCGTTTTATCTTTGTATTTCCTTTGGATTACCAAAGAGATTGTTTGGGTAACTTAATAATATGTATTTAAAAAATTTAACATTATGACAAAAGCAGACATTGTAAACGAAGTAGCTAAAACTACCGGAATAGAAAAAATTGCTGTGCAAAAGATGGTAGAAAGTTTCATGGACTCTATTAAAATCGCCTTGGCCGGTGACAAAAACGTTTATCTGCGTGGTTTTGGTAGCTTTATTGTGAAAAAACGTGCGAAAAAAACAGCGAGGAATATTTCGAAGAATACAACTATTGTTATTCCAGAGCATTATATTCCGGCGTTTAAACCCGCTAAGGTGTTCATGAACAAGGTGAAGAACAACGTAAAAAAATAATTTATTAATCCCTTAACTATGCCTAGCGGAAAGAAAAGAAAAAGACATAAAATGGCTACGCACAAACGTAAAAAACGCCTTCGTAAAAACAGGCATAAAAAGAAAAAGTAGCATTTTAAGTTGTTAACACCGTGACTAAAACCTGAAGAATTGTAAGAATTCTTTAGGTTTAGTTTATTTTGTGTAGATGGAAAGAGAGTTAATAATAGACGTTACGTCAAATGAAATAACAGTAGCTTTATTGGAAGATAAGTTGCTGGCAGAATTAAGTACAGAACATGCCACATCGAACTATTCGGTGGGGGATATTTTTTTGGGGAAAGTTACCCGTATCGTGCCGGCGCTAAATGCCGCCTTTATTGATATCGGCGATGAAAAGGACGCCTTTATCCACTACTTTGATTTGGGCATCCATTTTAAATCACAACATTATCTTACACGGCAATTGCTTAGCGGCAAGGGCGACAGTACGCTTTTCTCCCGCATAAAACTAACGGATGTGCTCGGCAAAGAAGGAAAAATTTCCGATGTGTTGGAATTGGAGCAGGAGTTGATGGTGCAGGTGGTGAAAGAACCTATTTCGTCGAAAGGGGCGCGTGTGACTGCCGAAATATCCATTGCCGGCCGGAATATAGTACTCATTCCGTTTGCCAACAAAACACACATTTCTCAAAAAATTACGTCGAAGGAAGAGAGGAAACGCTTGGAGCGCTTAATGACCAGCATCCTTCCGCACAATTTTGGCGTGGTGGTGCGCACGGTGGCCGAAAACCGGAAAACCGCTACCCTCGTGCCCGAATTGGAAGCCCTGGTGAAACGCTGGGAATTATGTTGCGATAAGCTGCATAAGGCCGACAGCCCTAAATTACTAATTCGTGAAATTAACCGTACTTCTACCATTTTACGCGATCTGCTGAATGTGTCGTTCAATTCCATTCACGTGAATGATGAAACGGTTTTTCGTGAATTGCAGGAGTACGTGGCGGGCATTTCGCCCGAACAGGAAAAGATTGTGAAGTTGTATGAAAATAGAACGCCGATCTTTGATTATTTTAATGTATCCAAACAAATACGTTCCTCTTTCGGGAAATTAGTGCCTTTGCGCCAGGGCGCCTATCTGATTATTGAGCATACCGAAGCGCTGCATGTGATTGATGTGAACAGCGGCATCCGTTTGAAGAATACAAAAGACCAGGAACAACACGCTTTTGGCGTGAACATGGTGGCTGCCGACGAAATAGCGCGGCAATTGCGCTTGCGCGATATGGGCGGTATCCTGGTGATTGATTTTATCGACATGGACAGGTCGGAACATCGGCAGATTTTATTTGATCACATGAAAAATCTCATGGCCAACGACCGCGCCAAACACAATATCCTGCCTATTTCGAAATTCGGCCTCATGCAGCTTACCCGGCAGCGTGTGCGGCCTGT
>JAIRMK010000140.1 GCA_031258755.1 Prevotellaceae bacterium | reverse complement strand
ATTCGGGGGATTTAAATCGCGGAAGTAAAGGTCGTGCGTTGAGTTATTCGGAAACGCCTCCCTCCGGTATGGTTTACGTTCCTTCCGGCCCTTTCCTTTTAGGCGTGAACGACCAGGATGTTACCCAATCGTTGAATGCCAATGTTAAAACCATCACCATTGATGCATTCTGGATGGATCAAACGGAGATTACCAATTTTGAATATCGGCAGTTTGTAAATTATGTAAAAGATTCTACTGCTCGTCGTATATTGTCCGAGCAATTTACAGAATTTCTTGTGGAGGATGAAACCATGGAAGAAGAAATACAACCGGTCCTGAATTGGAGGACCCGCATTGACTATAGGGATGAGGGACAACGTGAAATACTGAGCTCCATGAACTATTCGGAGGAAGAATCAATATTTGGCCGCCGCGAGGTGGATGTGCGCCGTCTGGCTTATGAGTACGCGTGGATTGATGTGTATCAAGCCGCAAAAACACGTTATGATTATGACAAACAGCGTTACGTGGGAACCGTAATCAATGCCAATGGGGAAGAGGAAGAAGTGCAAAACCGCGGATCTTTTATTGTACGCGACCGCACCTTGATATATCCCGACACCTTATGCTGGATACGCGATTTTATTTATTCCTACAATGAGCCGTTTACAACCCGCTACTTTTGGCACCCGGCCTACAATGATTATCCGGTGGTGGGGGTGACATGGAAACAAGCCAGCGCCTTTTGCCACTGGCGTACAGAAATGATGGAAAATTCGCACAACAAATATAATAGAGGAGGGCATAATTACCGTTTGCCCAGTGAAGTGGAATGGGAATATGCGGCGCGGGGAGGTTTGCAGGGACAACTCTTCCCGTGGGGCGGCCCCTATACCACCAATAAAGAAGGGTGTTACCTGGCCAATTTTAAACCGCAACGCGGAAAATACGACCTCGATGGCGGCGTGCGTACGGTGCCGGTAGGCTCGTATGACCCGAACGATTATGGCTTATATGATATGGCCGGCAATGTGGCCGAGTGGACGGCCAATGCGTATGACGAAAACTCCTACAGCTTCTATCACGACATTATGCCGAGTTATGTTTACAACGCTAAAACTTCCGATCCCGCCATGAAAAAACGTAAAGTAATCCGCGGCGGATCGTGGAAAGATATTTCTTATTTCTTACAATGTGGATCGCGTACTTTTGAATACCAGGACTCTTCACGTTCATTCGTCGGATTTCGGTGCGTACGTCACTACATGGGAACACGTTAAATTTTTAATTTTGCTTTAATAAAACAAACAATATGGCTTCATTCCTTCACTCCAGACGTTGGAAAAAACTCATTGCGAAACTTTACGGCTTTGGCGCGGCATTGGTAATCATCGGCGCCCTGTTTAAATTGGAACACTGGCCGTTCGCCACCTACATGCTTAGTGTGGGGATGATTACTGAATTTATTATTTTTCTTTTTTCTGCTTTCGATCCAATCCCAAAAGAATATGAGTGGGAAAATGTATATCCCGAATTACTTGTAGAGGACCAAGAAACCGGCGCCGGTGGCGGCGGCAGGGCGCGCATTTCCGGCGACCTTAACATTGATCCCGCCATGGCCGACGGACTGAAGGACAGCGTGGGGAAATTTTCCAAAGCCGTGAATAGCTTGAATGCCTTGACGACTATTGCCAACGCGTCCAACACCTTTGTGGGCGGAATAGAACAGGCAGCCGGCAGCATGGCGCTGCTCAACCAGTCAATGCAAGACTTGAATGTGGCTTACCGCTACGCCTCACAAACCGTGAATACAGGCGGGCAACAAACCCATGCCAATTTTGAGACACTGAATAAACACCTTGCGTCGGTAAACGCTTCGTATGAACTGTACATACAGGAGCACCAACAATACGCCGCGAGTAGCCGGCAATTGGTGGGCGCCATGAATCAATCGGCGCAACAATCGCAGCAGTTTACAACGCAGATGGGATTACTCACCAATAATATTGGTGAGCTTAATAATATTTATGGTTCAATGCTTTCGGCAGTTAATGCCGTATTAAAACGTTAGGAATATGGCAGGAGGAATACTCACTCCCCGGCAGAAAATGATCAATATGATGTATTTGGTGCTTACGGCAATGTTGGCATTGAATGTGTCGGCTGAAGTGTTGGATGCTTTTGTCGTCATTGATAAAAGTATAGAACACAATACCCGCATTGTGTCGGAGAAGAACGCCAGCAACCTGTCGGACTTCCGCAGGGCGGCTGCCGAGAACAGAGAGAAAGTGGAACCATGGTTGATGAAAGGAGAAGATGTACACCGGCGGGCGGAAGAATTGTACGACAAGATTAACCGGATTAAACTCGATCTTGTGATTTCGGGCGATGGCAAAAACTCGGAAGGAATAGTGGACGGAGAGGTTGACGCCGAGCTCGTCGGCTCATTGTCCGACACCGACGCCAGCAGCCGTGTCTTGGTGGGCTCGGGAACATCCAAAGGCAAGGCATCCGACTTACGCAGGTCCATGAATGAATATTGCGACTATTTATTGTCGTTGGTGGATGAAGCAAAGAACCCCGTACTGTTTCGTTCGCTAATCGAGATGCTGCGGATCCCCGACACCCAGAAAAAAAGCGATGGCGACGTGACCTCGTGGGAAGTGGCGGTGTTCGACGGCATGCCGCTTATTTCGGCCGTAGCGTTATTGTCGAAAATGCAAATGGACGTGTATAACAGCGAGAGCGAAGTGGTGTCGTACCTTATGCGGCAAGTCTCTGCCACCGACTTTAAATTCTCCGACATTGACATAGCCGTGATACCGAGTTCCAATTACGTCATCCAGGGCACCGAATTTTCGGCGGAAATGTTTTTGGCGGCCTACGACCCTACACAAAGCCCTGTCTTGACAATGGGCGGCCGGGCTTACCATTCCAATGAGAAGGGAAAAATTGTATTCAAGACTGTTCCCACAAACATTGGCCCGGTGAGCATGCACGGAAGCATTGAGTTTATAGGCCCCGAAGGGAAGACCACCCGGCCTGTAAACCTGTCCTACATGGTCGTAGAGCCCAATACAGTAGTGTCGCCCACAAAAATGAATGTGGTATATCGCGGTATTGCGAACCCAATCAGTGTTTCTTCGGCCGGTATTCCGCAAGACAAGCTCGACGTGAGAATAACGAACGGAACCATTGAACATAAAGGTAACGAGTTCTTAGTCGTCCCGGGCAACGGACGTATCTGCGAGATTTCCGTATTTGTGAACGAAAAAAATATGGGAACCCGCCAGCTTCGTGTAAAAGACTTGCCCGTCCCAACGCCTCAACTCGACGTCATTTCGGGGAAAACGGCAACCAAGAATGAATTGCTCGCCTCGCAGGGTGTTCTTGCGGTCATGCCGCGCGATTTCGACTTCGACCTCCGCTTCCGGGTGGTTTCCTTTACCGTATCCGCAACAGATGCTAACGGCTATACCATGGACGAGACATCGAATGCGGAGACCTTTACCTCCCGGCAAAAACAAATATTTAACCGTTTACGCACGGGACAGCGTGTTCTATTTACTGATATTAAAGCAGTCGGACCCGATGGGAAAACCATTGAATTATCCGACTTATCTATAAAACTTAAGTAGCATTATGAAAAAAACAATTGCTTTATTTACATTTATCGTCATGGCTTTGGCCGTGTATGCGCAAAAATTGGAAGTAGATAAAAAAAGCCTTGTACAGGATGGCATTACCAAACTTGAAATATTAAAAGATAAAGAGCCTATACCTTACCCCCCGCTGCGGGAATCCGATATTTTTTGGTCGCGCAGGGTATGGCGGGTCATCGACTTGCGCGAACGCTTGAACTATCCGCTCTACTACCCCACAGAGGTGGTACAGGCGCGTAAAAGTTTTGTGCAAACCCTCGTGTCGGCCATACAGAAAGGGACAATCAAAGCCTATGATACCGACAGCGACGAGTTTATTACGGAACTTTCGCCCGAAGCGTTACGCAGCCGCTTTGAAGCCACTGACCGCACTGTCGTCACCCCGAAAATGGATGGCTCGGGCGATACCACCATCGTCATCAAAGGTGAATTTAACTGGGGCGAAGTGAAAGAACTCTACGTGAAAGAAGACTGGTTCTTCGATAAACACCACTCGCAAATGTATGTGCGTATCATCGGTATTTGCCCGGTGAGGGTGTATGCCAAAGAAATTCAAACTGCCGATGAGGAAGAAGAAGTGACGTCCGACGAGATAAAGAAACAACTGTTCTGGATTTATTATCCCGACGCCCGCAAAGTGTTGGCCAACACCTCTTGCTTTGTGGGAGAAAGTGAGGTTACCCAACTTTCCTTCGATGACTTGTTCCAAAAACGGCGCTTTTCTTCTTACATTAGAGCCATTTCAAACAACCAGAACAACCGGCAAATCCACAGCTATACACGTAACGGCATGGAGGCCATGTTGGAATCGGAACGGCTGAAACAGGAAATCTTTAACTTTGAGAGCGACCTCTGGGAATACTAATGTGACTAATGTGTTAATGTGGGATGTTCAGTAAATAAAAAAATCTCAAGGTTTAGCTAACGCATAATTCGTTTTCTTCCCACTGTTTTCTACTTTCAAAATACCTTTCTGTACTAAATCCTGCAAATCGCGCAGGGCGGTGTCGGTCGAAATTTTGTTGATTTTGGCATACTTTGATGAGTTTAGCACGCCGAAAAAATCGTCAAAAAGTTTGTTAATTATCAAACGTTGCCGCTCATTTACGGGCGTATTTGTGTGCTTTTCCCAAAATTCCGATTTTTCTAAGATGTGTTGCAAGCTGCTATCCGTTTCCAACAACGCGTGTTTTAAACAATTCAAGAACCACATAAGCCATCCGGTAATTTCGTTTTGGCTGTGTTGCGATTTTTTCAGGATTTCGTAATACGCATTTCTTTCCGCCAAAATCTGATTTGACAAACTGTAAAACCGTTCCGATTTTTTCTCGCTACGGGCAAGCAGCATATCGGAAATTGCCCGCGCAATTCTGCCATTGCCATCGTCGAACGGATGTATAATTACAAACCAAAAATGAGCAATCGCGGCTCGCAGAACGTTATCTGTTTTATTATTATCATCATTCAGCCAAGATAAAAACTTATCCATTTCGGTTTTCACGTCTTTAGCAGGAATTGCCTCGTAATGAACTTTCTCTACGCCTGTTGCGCCCGAAACCACCTGCATTTCGCCTGTGCGGTATTGTGCCACTTCAATTTTATACATTCCGCTAAAACCCGACGGAAAAAGCGCGGCATGCCAACCAAACAAGCGTTCTTCCGTAAGCGGGCTTTGAAAATTTTGTGTAGCGTCGAGCATCATTTCCACCACACCCTCAACGCTACGGGCAGACGGAACAAGTCCTGCCGTGTTTATGCCCAAACGCCGCGCAATAGACGAACGCACCTGCTCGTAATTCATTTGCACACCCTCAATCTCAGACGATTTCAGCACGTCGAGCGTCAGCGTTTCGAGTTGTTTGTCTTCCCTTGATGAAAAACCAAGCAACTGAATTTTTCCCGCAAGTTTTCCCTGTAAATGCCTGACTTCTCCGAAAATCGAGCTAATCACATTGTTATCCCAATTAAAATCAGTCCAATCTTTATATTGATAGATGTATTTAGCCATAATTGTTTACCTTTTGCGGTGCAAAATTACGAAATTCACCGCAAATTTGCGGTGCAAAGTTGCGAAATTTACCGTAAATTTCCATCTTTCTTAACCAGTTGTATATAGTTGCCTTTTTATGTTTCCGGACAATGGATAAATGTTTCCGAACGACGGAGAAATGTTTCCGGACGGACAGTGGTCACATTAAACAATAATCAACCCATAGTTATTTTCAAAAATTATGGGAAAGAAGAAAAATAATCCATATCTTTCCCCTATAAATTCATTCAAAGAACGTCTAAGACCTTGATTGTCGCCTTAGGCATGCGATTTTCCCCTGCGAGCTTGGTTCGATTGTCGAACATTAACTCATGTCTGTGTGCT
>JAIRMK010000132.1 GCA_031258755.1 Prevotellaceae bacterium | reverse complement strand
ATATGTTATTATTTTTTTCATGTTTTATTATTTTTTTTCCCACAGATGCACACAGATTTTTTTATTTCATAGATTTCTGTGTAATCTGCAAAAATCCGTGTACATCTGTGGGGATAGTTCTTAGTTCAATTCATTGCTCCATCCTTCGGTTTGCGACAGTTCATAGCCTTTATTGCGGTAGTCGCGGCGTTGGGCGTCTCCCACAGGCGCAAGATAGGGATTGACACCGGACAAGTCCCAATGTTGATACGTGCGGGGCGCTACGGCTGCTCCCACAAAATAGCCTTTTGTTAAATTTCCATTGCTACCGTTATAAATAATCCGTTCGCCCGTTTCTGTAATCACGCCCACTGCGTTGGTCGGTAAATTAGCTTTTCCTATTTCCGCTTCCAAATCTACCCAAATACCTTTTAGCAAATCGGGATTTTTCCGGTCGTTCATGTAGTCCAATTTGTGCCAGCGGCGCAAGTCCACCAGGCGCGAATGTTCAAAGTACAATTCCATGCGGCGTTCGCGGCGAATTTCCCAAATCAGCGGCGGCACGCTCTGGTCGCGGTTAGGGTCAAAATTCTCCGTGATGGCCGTCAAAGTCATCGGCTCCGTTTGTTTCAGACTTTTACCGGTAGCTGTTGCATCCAGGGGACGTTTGCGGATTTTATTTATTGACGTCTCAATATCCGTTTGCGTAACCGGCGTACCGCCCAGCGTGGCCAGCTCGGCCTTGGCTTCTATCCAGTTCAGCAAAACTTCCGCATAGCGCATCACCGGATAATCGTTGGTATTATTGGTGGAAGTATATTTCGACGGAATATCGCCGCCTGTCGCCGCAATAACAGGCCCTTCACGGTCAACAAATTTACAGGTATATAATCCGGAAGCGCCCGCTTTTGATGTCGGTTTATCCCAAAAAGTCGCTTCAAATCGCGGGTCGCGGGTTTTAATCAGATTGGCCAGGTCGAATTTACCGGCATCGGTCAGTGTAGAACTTGCCCACGGTTTGCCGTCAGCACAGATAAAGGCTTTCACTAAATCCAGATTGGCATTCCCGCCTTGCGTTTGGTTAAAAGTGCAATAGGAGGCGATACTATGTGTAACCGGTATAGTCAGATCGTAATGACGGTAAAGGATGCAATCCATATTTCCTTTCAAACTTTCGCTACCGAATAATGAACGGAAATCGGTAACAATATTATACTTGCCGCTGGCAATTACATAGTCGCCAGCTTCTACGGCAAATTGCAGGAATTTCTTCGCCCGTTCATTGCTGCTGTAATGGTATTTCAGCCACGTGCCTTCATAGAGCGCCAGCCGCGTAATGTAGGCAGCTACCACATAGCGGTTGACCTGTTGGTCGCCGTCATCCAAGCGAACATTTTCGAGTGCAAACTTCAAATCTTCATACACCGCATCCATCACGTCATTGCGCGGAGTGCGGGGTTTGTATAATTCGTCCAATTCATAGTCTTGCACATCATAGTCATAGTAAGGTACATCGCCGAATACCCGTACCAGGTTGGCATATTCCATAGCCCGGAAAAAGCGGCCTACACCTACCCAGTGGTTTTTCTGTTCTTCAGTCAGGATACCACCCATGCGCTGTTCAATACGGTCAAGGAAAATATTTGTTTTGCGCACCCAGTAAAAATTCCAGTCAGGGCCGTTGTAAGAGGATATCCACTCCACACCGGAAGAAGTAGCGCCACGGCTGGTAGGAACAGCAACTTCCAATGACCTTTGATTGCCGTTGACCATAATATCATCACTGGTAAGATAACCTGTAACAGGCGTATATACTACACCCCACAAGGTGCTGTAACCAACGAAATAATTGGAATAATATCCGTTAACATACATTCGCAGATTTTGTTCATTGACCCAATATGTATCGTCGTTTTCGGAAGTCAAGGGTGCACGGTCGAGCAATTTCTCACAACCTGAAAAGAAGACCAATGTCGCTAAAGCGAATAATAATATTTTTGTTTTCATCCTATTTTTTATTTTTAGTGTTTACATTAGAAACTTATTTGAACGCCCGCCGAGACGGTTTTGAACGTTGGCGTGCCTTGCCCGGTACGTCCCGTATTATAATTCGAGCTGTTCCACATGGAATAACCGCTGATTTCTTCGGGGTCGATGGGCAAGCCGCGCAGGTGATCGAAGGTAAAGAAATTTTCCAGCGATATATACACGCGCGCTTTGGTCAGGTAAATTTTCCGCAGCCATTGGTCGGGCAGGCTGTAACCGACCGTGATATTCTTAATACGCAGATAGGACATATCCAAGAGGTAGCGGGATTGTGTAAGCATATTATAGCCCGTATTACTTCCGGCCAAGTTCCATGCTCGCGGATAAAATGCATCGGTGCGGTCTTCTTTCCAAAAATCGCCGGCAATGGCCTGCGGCATGGCGCCTTCGTCCGTCCGGAAACCGGCAACCGCCAGCGAGCCTGCGCCTGTTATTTCGCGCTTCCCAATCCCCTGAAAGAATACGGACACATCAAATCCTTTGTAGTCGGCGCCTATCCGGAAACCGTATTCATAGCGGGGCGTGGTGTTGCCAATCACTTTCCGGTCGCCCGGATCGCCAAACGTGCCTGCACCGGGGGTAATGTAGCCGTCGCCGTTCAGGTCTGCATATTTTACATCGCCGGGGCCATACCGGAAACTCCCGCCCTCCAGATAAGACTGGTAATTGGGATTATTGCCGGCCAGCATGTTCGTGGTTCTGGCAACGCCGTTGTAGATAATGATACCTTGCTGGATACTACCGTCGGGGTTATACAGGAAATCCTCTCTTTGGTAGAGCCTGTCCGTTACATAGCCCCAGATATCGCCGTAGGTAGCGCCGGTGGCATACGTTTCACTGATGCTCCTGTTTACCCACGGGGTTTTATAGTCGGCGCCTTTGGTAATCACCGACACGGCATCCGACAGGGTGGCCATTGCGTTAATGCCGATGCCGTTTTCAAAGCGGTGGTTGAAATCGATGGTGATGTCCCAACCGCGCGTACGTACATTACCATAGTTTCCTTTCGGAGCGGAAGTGCCATATGTAGCAGGCAGCGCATCGCCGGTTATAATCATGTTCCTTGTATTGGTTTGAAACCAGTCGAAAGTAATTCCTATCTTATTGTCCAGTAGACGTAAATCAATTCCCAAGTCCAATGTTTCAATGTCTTGCCATGTCATATTGCCGGATACGGCCGTAGGCGTGCCATACACTTGCATTTCCTTGCCGTCGCCGGTCAACCATGTAGATTGTGAATAAGCCAGCGTAGGCAGGTACAAACTGTTGGCCACACTTTGGTCGCCCAGCGTACCCCACGATGCCCGGAATTTGGTAAAACTAAGGATATGGCCTATTTCCAAATCTTCTATAAAGTTTTCGTTGGTAAGTATCCATCCGCCCGAGAACGAAGGATACCACTTCCATTGCAACCTGCCTGGAAATTTTGAAGAACCGTCATACCGCAGATTGGCTTCCACCAGGTAGCGGTCTCTGTAAGCATAGTTGGCACGCCCGAAGAACCCCACCTGTGCGTCCCAGTTAGCATTGCCGGTAGCCGCTTCTTCTCCTATGGCAAAATTAAACTGAGGATTTTCATAGTTGAGCAAGTTTAATTTTTCTGCAGAAATTTCGCTCCAGTCATTGGTTACGATATTCGCCCCTGCCATAAATTTCAGGGCATGTTCCTGCTCTGCGCCCAATTTTAAATTATACGTAGAATAGGCGTTGAAAGTATTGCTTTTGGTTATCCTTCTCCTGCTGTATATCTGGCTCTGGGTATTTCCCGTGCCTCCCGGAGGATTATATGTAATTTGGGCAAACCGGTAGGCCGGTACTCCACCGTTTTGTACTACAGTTCCCTCATTATCCACAAATACCTGATTACCGTTTGCATCTTTCCACAATACCGGTGGTTGATTGTAGCTCCAACTATCCACTGCCGTAAAATTCGGGAGGTAATAATTGGCGTTGTTTTGCAGATTATAATGCGTATAATCCACCTGAATATCCCAATCTTTTGTCAAATTGACGGTTACCCCAAAGTTGATATTATAATAAAGGTATTGCACATTGGAAGTAATAGCATCGGCGGTTTCATATACCGGTCCCCTTACAGGCATGTCGTGTTCTTCCACCCCAATCGGAAACATGGGCGACCAGCGGTACAGGTAGTACCATGGGTCGGAAGTCGTGGCCGCCGAAGCCGGATAGCGTTTGTTGCGGTCGGAATACATCGCCCCGCCGCGAAGCGTCAGGTATTTGTTCACTTCCGAGGTTATGCTGATGGCGGCATTATAGCGCGTAAAATCGTCTTTTTTGGCCGGCTTCATCATCCCGTTTTGGTGTACAAAACTTCCACTGAGATTGTAAATCGTTTTTCCGCTTTTGCCGTTAAGGGACAGATTGTGCGTCATAGTGGGCGCCCATTCCCGCACCATCACTTCATAGGGGTCATACAAACGGACGCCCATCATTTTGTTACCGTCCATGTACCAGTCCCGGTTATAGACTACCGGGTCGGTAGCTTTCACCGTGCCGCCATATTTTTCCTGCCATTCTATCGCCCGGTAATAACTTGCCCGATTGACCGTCCAACTCACACCACCTATACATGAAACGGAAGGGTTTTCCGTAGTGCGTTCCGCCGCCGACAGCACATAGTCCAACGCATCCGTACCGGCCATGTTTATTTCTTTCGCCACATTTTGCCAGGCAAAATTACCGGAATAGTTGACGGTGATTTTATTGGCGTTTGCACCTTTTTTAGTGGTAATCAAAATTACGCCGAAAGCGCCTTTCGAACCGTAAATAGAGGACGACGCGGCGTCTTTCAACACCGAGATGGATTCAATGTCGTCCGGATTGACCATCTGGATGCTCGGTATTTCCACGTTGTCCACCAATATCAGCGGGGATTTGGTACTTTCAATGGAAGCAAATATCCCGCGAATGCGAATGAGGGGGTCGGAGCCTACTTC
>JAIRMK010000077.1 GCA_031258755.1 Prevotellaceae bacterium | reverse complement strand
TCGTTGTCTTAATTTTTTTAATGATTAGATGATACCGCATGTTGGCTTCTCGTTTTGACATGGTAGTAATGTTTAAATTTTGTTGCAAAGATAATAAAAGACTGCGACAAAACATGGCGTGGTGTAAAAAACCTGAACAGGGAATGTTAAGCGGTGCTTTAATAGTTATCCGGCCGGCCAAAAACTTTCCGGCAGGTACACATTCTCGATATTCTCGTTGATGGCTGGTTGAAACAGCGGGGCGATGTCGGCGGGTGTGAATCCCGCGATGCCGCAGCCGATTTCGGTAACAAGGAATTTCAATTCGGGATGCGCTTTGGCGAATGTCAGAAATTCATCCACGTAAGGTTTTATTTCTGCTGCGGTGTCGAACATGGTGGGGATGGCGTAGGTTTGTCCCTGCAACCCGACGCCTTGCCCCCATACTGCGCCCCATTTCATTGCCAGGCGTGCCGCGCCGCCACCGTGAAAGCCGGCGGAGTTGCTGCCGAAGACGAAAACCTCGTTTTCTTGCAGGGTGTCAATCCATTTTGGGGAAGTTCTTTTGGTTGTCGTTTCCATTGCTTGACTGCTAATTGTTCAACAGCACAAATGTACAATTATTTTGGTGACTATATACAACTTTACACAAAATTAGTATATAGTCGTTGGAATGACGACGTAGCGTTCTACACCTATATTTCACCATATATCACAAAGAAAATAATAGCACACGGATTGGCACGGATATAACGGACTTCACGGATTGAAACGTTTTCTCTTTGGACGGCTATTGTCAAACTCCCCTTTCATATCAAGTTCATGGCTTCGGGTTACCTGGGTATTACGATACGGCTTTCAGGATGGTCGGTATAATATTTTTGGTAGTTGAAAGTGACTTGCCGGCGGTTTTAATGGCATGCAGCAAGCCGAAAAAATGCGCTGTGCCTTGCGAACGGCGTTTTTCCAAGTGGATGTACGGCGACTGCTGTTCCTGTATCTTCAGCGCATGATATTAGTGGCAAAAGAGAATCAACGTATCGACCGTGTCGATTATTTGCCCGTTATTTTATTCTATTCGCTTTCGTCGGAATATATAGATAATGATATTAGTAAAGAAAAACTGCTTGCTTCCATTGTTAAATCAGCGAGGGAATTGATGTATAATAAATATCGTTCGCGCAAGGTGCTGGAATTGCTGGGCGAATTGGCAAAAAGCATTCCCATAGAAATACGAATGATAAAAAAAGAATTGGAAGCCTTTATATTAAAATAATTTACTTACAGCCGCACGGCTTCTTTTAGCGCCCGGTAGCCGTTGCTTCCGGCTTTTAATACCGTGCCGTCCTTGAGGTACACGCGATAATTCTCCTTCTCGTATAACCCGATTTTCGCCACCTTATCGACATTTACAATAAAAGAGCGATGAATACGAACGAACTGTTGCGGCAGATTGGTCTCAAAATACTTCATCGTTTTTTCTTTCAGGTAAACGCCCTCGTCGGTGTGCAGTTTTACATAGTCGCCGTCGGCTTCCACGTAGTTGAGGCTGTGCGTGGCAATGATGTGGATTTGCTGACGGTCTTTGACGGCAATCCGCACTAATTTTTCCGCCGGCGCGAAGTCCGTCTGAAAGGTTTGTAACTTGGACGGGGCGGCATGTCCCGCGCGGATTTTGGTTAATGCTTTTTGTATAGCAATATCGAAACGTTCCTTCGAGTATGGTTTCAGTAAATAATCTATGGCATTCAGTTCGAAAGCGCGAATGGCGTATTGATTGTAGGCCGTAGAAAAAATGATATGCGGCAATTCGTCGATTAGTTCCAGCATTTCGAAGCCCGTGAGTTTCGGCATTTGAATATCGAGAAAAATAAGCTGGGGACTTATCTCCTTGATAATCTTCAACGCATCAAATCCGTTGTCTGCCTCGCCGATGATTTGTATTTCGGCATAGTCCTGCAGATAATGTTTAATCAAATCCCTTGCAGGGACTTCGTCGTCAATAATCAAAGTAGGGACAGGTGTCATTTTATTATTTCCGTGAGACTATAGCTAACAATTCATCGACCACTTTTTTCAGCCCGCTGCTGGCCGGCTCTTTCACATAGGTGACATTGTGAACAGGGGCATATACTTCCTTCGGGTCAACTACATATTTTGGTGATTGCTGAGGCACATAATTCACCAGGCCGGCGGCGGGATATACCACTAACGAGGTTCCTACCACGATAAAATAATCGGCGCCGGCGCACAGTTCGGCGGCCGGTTCAATCATGGGCACCGCCTCGCCGAACCACACGATGTGGGGGCGCAGTTGTGCGCCTTTGGGACAGGTCATGCCCTCGTTCAGTTCCCACCCGTCGAGTTCAATAATGTAATGGGGGTCGGCAGTGCTCCGCGCTTTCTTGAGCTCGCCATGCAGGTGCAGCACATGTTGCGAGCCGGCGCGTTCGTGCAAGTCGTCCACGTTTTGCGTAATGACGTGCACGTCGTATGCTGTTTCCAGACGCACCAGTTCGTAGTGCCCGGCATTAGG
>JAIRMK010000084.1 GCA_031258755.1 Prevotellaceae bacterium | reverse complement strand
TGGAATAATGGCAATATCCTCCTGATACGCCTTCCCACTTCGATGATGCATTCCAACAGTTGTCTTTTGAACACGAATAGGCATTCGTGAATGTCGAAATTGTATTACTGAACTCATCTCTGGTCGGCACGTGCCAACCCTCAGGACAAATACCCTGACATTGATTGACTGTACTGCCGGTTCCCGTACACCCAAAAGACTTGTCTGATGAACCCCAATAACCATTGGCGTTCTTCATCGCTGCAGCCCAATTATATAAATACCCGGCGCCGTTTACAGTCGATGTCCGGCAGTGACCTACATAATCATCCGAGTCAACAGTAGGAGAACGGACTGCATCACTTCTCGAATCATCATTAGCGAATGAGTTCTCTGTACAATTCTTCCCAAACTTCAAATCCTGTACCATCCAATACCTTCCATCGGCCAGTTTCTTTACCTTATAGGTTTTACCATCACGTTGATCGGTAAGTGTCCATGTAGAAGCATCAGGCGCGTTTGCACACGGATTGAACTTCGAAAACAGAATTCCTGAAGAGCCCGGCGCATCGCAACAATCATTCCTCATCGCCACAATTGCTTCCTCTGATGTTGCCGAACATATACCATCGTTACTTACAACTACTTGATAGGTTGCAGCGGCAGTTAACATGCCGGTAGTATAATTGGACGTCGTATAGTCACTGCCTTCCGTAGTGGGTACGCCATTCTTTAACCATAGATATGAGGTGGCATGGGCAGCGGAAACAGATAATGAAGCTGAGCTTCTCGGGCAAATCTCTTGCATCGCGACAGGTTGTAGGTTAATCTCAGGCTGGCTATACACCGTCACCGACGCACTTGAATATGGCGAAGTACAACTTAACTCGCCAATACCAGCCACTGCACGCACCGTTACCGTCTTCTCTCCGGGTGTAGCCGCTGCATAAACATAGGAATTATCGGCAGAGGCCCCTTCTCCGGTCCATTCGTAAGTGATACCTGCAGCGTCCGGTACTGTGAATACAAAATTTGCTCCTTCACATCCGTTAGCCGGCGCTTGGATGACTGGTGCACTGAGTGCGCCAATTACCTGTACTATAACGCCATTGGATGCTTGCCGTTCGCAACTTTCCGTGTAGGCCATGCGTACATAAACGTAAAGACCTGTCGTAGTCTTTCCGGTCATATTGGTATATGATTCCCCTACGGCGCCAGGAATGTCTACCCCATTCTCTGTCCACTGATATGACGCGGCACTGCCCGCCCCCTGTATGCTCGGAATAGTATAGGAAGACGAACTACACACCGTTAAATCCTGTGCTACACATACCGAGAAAAATAATCCGGATACAACGGTCATCAATAATTTTTTAATCATTTTCATATTATTTCATGTTTTATAATTATGCATTGTTTATTACTTCATCACCACCCTATCCTGCCGGCGCCGCTACCGCATATACTTTTCATACCTATTATTCCGCTTGAAAAAACCGTAATCGTGGCTTTGTTAGAGGTAGCCGTACAATTATTGCTATCGGTAACCACTACCCAATAATCCGATAGCGCGGGCACTGTGCCGGTATAGGTGCTGCTGTCAGACCCCACATTAGTGCCCGCTCCCGTACCTGTTTTCCATTGGTAAGACAACGTACTTCCGACGCCCGACGCCGTAACGCTTAGCTTAATGGTGGACATGACCTTACAAGATAGCTGCGACTGCGGATGCGCAGTAATAACTGGCGGCATACATTTTATGGTTCCCGGAGCACCAGTAGCATCACTAAACGACTGCAAGATATAGCCCGGAGGTATCGTAAACGGACTGTCCGAACGCCGGGTTTCCAGATGTCCATTGGCGTTTTTAAGAACTATTTTATAAATCGGCGAACCTGCAAATTTTACATCCGTAGTAGAAATATATTCCCCCACCGGTGGATAATTCGAAGCGTAAGCGCAAGCGCCGGAAAATTCGGCAATAGCACTAATCAGCTTAATAGTAGCGCTAAAACTACCGGCACTGCGTGCATTACCCACTAACCAGACGCCGTCAGTGTTTCCGGGCACTTCAATCACCCGGGCGACACCGGGTGCAGAGGTAGCGGTTAAGGTTGCTCCGGTGCCCAGCGGCAAGTGTTTCAATACACCTGCATCGTTATAATTGATAAACACCCACGCCGAATCACTCCACTCAGCCGGCATATCAGCGGTCTTCCAACTTATGTCGAATGTTAGCGTTCCACTATTCACTGTAAAATTTGACATGTTGATGCCATTTTGCGCCACCAACACCGCCGGCCATAGTAACAGCGCCATAAAACACAAACAACATACTTTTGGTTTCTTTCCAAAAAAGAAAAATCTGTTTTTTCTAAATAATGTAATTATCATATTGATTAAATAAAAATTATCCATAACCACCAAACCGATAAAAAAGGGCCGCCACATTATATCATATTGGCATTTGTATTAAACTTATAAGAAGAACCTCGTGGCAGCCCTTGTCAACAAACACATTTATATCATTTTATTCATAACTTACACACAATACATTACTTTATCACAAAAAATATTATAATATATATTTAAAATATAGAATAGCAATAAAAGATTGAAGACTAAAGGACGAAAACAAAGATAACAATCCTCAATCTTTCGTTGCTATTTGTACTTACTTACAGTAATTGAAAGATTAGATAATCCAGCGGTTAAGAGACGCAAACACTCTTATTATCACTTAATTACTTAGCCATTTAATTACCGAAATAAGGTAGCGCGAGCCTGTAGATAATTTATTTTCTTAAAGAGGTCCTGCGGAACCAAATGAATAAATAAACTAGGCTCACACTATCTTTTTAACAATAAATAAACCGGATTGTATAAAAATAGATGTGTGAGCGCTAACTTTATTCCCCTATTCATTTTTAGAAATTCGCAGGTTTCTTTAAGAAGAGTACTAAAAAGCGAGCGCTGATAAATAATAAAAGGACGTATAATTTTACATGGTCAAAGGTAAGTATAATTTTTATATTACAAAAAACATAAATGTTAAAAAGTACTAAACATCTTTAAAAGCTATTGCAAGGCCTTTGTAGAGAAAGAAAAACGCCTATGATTTCGCGGCCGCTTTTTCTTTCTCCTTATCTTTGTCTTTGCCTTTCCGTCCGCCGCCTTCCGACATCCGTTGATAATCTTCCATAGAAGCCACAATGAGCTTGTCGATATAGCGCATACCGGTGCCGGCGGGGATCAGGTGTCCGCA
The DNA here is from genome assembly GCA_031258755.1 of Prevotellaceae bacterium. Lineage (GTDB taxonomy): Bacteria > Bacteroidota > Bacteroidia > Bacteroidales > UBA932 > JAIRLC01. Next base: position 13,011 of record JAIRMK010000084.1, on the reverse strand, counting down.
AATCACGTTTTCCTTCAACCCTTCGAGGTTGTCTTCCTTGCCGTGAATAGCGGCCTCGCTCAGCACTTTGGTCGTTTCCTGGAAAGACGCCGCCGACATGAAACTGCCGGTGCGCAAAGCCGCACGGGTAATCCCCTGCAACATCTGGCTCGAGGTGGCAGGCATGGCGTCACGCGCCTCTACCGGTTTCAGGTCTTTACGCTTCAACTGCGAATTTTCATCACGCAGTTTGCGAGCCGTCACAATCTGTCCGGCTTTCAGGTTTTGTGAATCGCCCGGTTCAACCACTACTTTCTTATCGTAAATAAAGTCGTTTTCCTGCATGAATTCCCATTTATCCACTAACTGCTCGGCGAGGAAACGCGTATCGCCCGGATCCACAATTTCCACCTTGCGCATCATTTGGCGCACGATTACCTCAAAGTGCTTGTCGTTGATTTTCACGCCTTGCATGCGGTAAACCTCCTGCACTTCGTTCACGATATATTCCTGCACCTTGATAGGGCCTTGGATGGCAAGGATGTCAAGCGGCGTAATGGCGCCGTCGGACAAGGGCGTTCCGGCGCGTACGTAGTCGTTTTCCTGCACCAGTATTTGTTTGGAAAGCGGCACCAGGTAGCGCTTTTCATCGCCGAGTTTTGAGCGCACGGAAATTTCACGGTTCCCGCGCTTGATTTTACCCATGATCACTTCTCCGTCGATTTCCGACACCACCGCAGGATTAGAAGGATTGCGGGCTTCAAAGAGTTCGGTCACGCGGGGCAAACCACCGGTGATGTCGCCCGACTTGCCCACGGCACGCGGGATTTTCACCAGAATTTGTCCACCGGCCACTTTCTCGCCTTCGTTCACCACAATGTGGGCGCCCACCGGCAAGTTGTATTGCTTGATTTCATTTCCTTTGGTATCGAGGATACGCACAGCGGGGTTACGCGATTTATCACGCGACTCGATGATCACCTTTTCGCGATAACCGGTTTGTTCGTCGGCCTCTTCGCGGAAGGTGACGCCTTCAATCACGCTGTCGAACGCGATCTTACCTGCAAATTCGGAAATAATCACCGCATTGTACGGATCCCATTCGCAAATCAGATCACCTCTCTTCACATTGGCGCCATTGGCAAAGTAAAGCTGCGCACCGTAAGGCACGTTATGCTGATACAGCGTAATGCCGGTTTTGTTATCCACAATGCGCATTTCGGCCAACCGTCCAATCACGATATCAAACTCCTCTCCTTCTTTATTTGTCGTGTGCACCACCCGTAATTCGTCAATTTCAAGGCGTCCATCATAGCGGGCGACCAGCTTATTGTCGGCGGCAATGCTCGACGCCGTCCCCCCTACGTGGAATGTACGCAAGGTCAGCTGCGTGCCCGGCTCGCCGATAGACTGTGCGGCGATTACCCCTACGGCCTCGCCCTGTTGCACCATGTGCCCCGTAGCCAAGTTACGGCCGTAGCACTTGCTGCATACGCCTTTCTTCGATTCGCACGTCAGCACCGAACGGATTTCGACCTGTTCAATAGGCGACTCCTCTATAATCATCGACACTTCTTCCGTAAATTCGTCGCCGGCCGCCACAATGAGTTCGCCGGTAAGCGGGTGGTACACGTCATGCACGCTGGTGCGTCCGAGAATACGTTCGTAAAGCGATTCCACCACTTCATCCTTATTTTTGATGGCCGAAGCCACAAGGCCGCGCAAGGTGCCGCAGTCTTCTTCGTGGATAATTACATCTTGCGACACGTCCACCAAACGGCGGGTGAGGTAACCGGCGTCAGCTGTTTTCAGCGCGGTATCGGCTAACCCTTTACGCGCACCGTGGGTGGAAATAAAATATTCCAACACCGACAAACCTTCTTTGAAGTTCGCGAGAATCGGGTTCTCGATAATTTCAGCGCTGGTAGCGCCCGACTTCTGAGGCTTCGCCATCAAACCGCGCATACCCGAAAGCTGGCGGATTTGTTCCTTGGAACCCCGCGCGCCCGAATCCAACATCATGTACACGGAGTTGAAGCCCTGTTTGTCGTTCGACAATTGTTTCAACACCGTTTGCGTAAGTTTGGCGTTGGTGTGTGTCCAGATATCAATAATCTGGTTATAGCGTTCGTTGTTGGTGATAAAGCCCATGTTATAGTTGTTCATCACCTCTTCCACTTCCTCATAGCCGTTCTCTACCAACGTTTCTTTTTCGGAAGGAACAATCACATCATCGAGGTTGAACGACAACCCACCGCGGAATGCCATCTGGTATCCGAGGTCTTTGATGTCGTCGAGGAACTTGGCCGTAACGGCAATGCCGCCCGATTTAAGCACCTTGCCAATAATATCGCGCAACGATTTTTTTGTCAACACTTCGTTGATATATCCTGCTTCCTTCGGCACATATTGATTAAAAATCACACGGCCTACGGTAGTTTCAATGAGCTCGTATTTTTCCGCACCGTCGGCTTGTGGCAACGCCGCACGCACTTTCACGATCGCATGCAAATCAACGGCCTTTTCATTATATGCAATCACCGCTTCTTCCGCTCCGTAGAAAATACGGCCTTCCCCTTTAGCGCCTTTACGCGGTTTGGTGATGTAGTAAAGACCCAACACCATGTCTTGCGAAGGTACCGTAATAGGTGCGCCGTTAGCCGGGTTCAGGATGTTGTGCGAACCGAGCATCAACAACTGGGCTTCCAAAATAGCGGCATTGCCCAGCGGCAAGTGCACGGCCATCTGGTCGCCGTCAAAGTCGGCGTTGAATGCAGTACACGACAGCGGGTGCAGCTGGATGGCTTTCCCCTCAATCAACTTCGGTTGAAAAGCCTGAATACCCAAGCGGTGCAGGGTCGGCGCACGGTTAAGCAACACCGGATGCCCTTTCATCACATTTTCCAGAATATCAAAAATCACCGGGTCTTTCCTGTCCACTATCTTCTTGGCCGATTTCACGGTCTTCACAATGCCGCGTTCGATAAGTTTACGGATGACAAACGGCTTGTACAATTCGGCGGCCATATCTTTGGGCAACCCACATTCGTGCATTTTCAATTCGGGGCCTACCACAATAACCGAACGCGCCGAGTAGTCCACCCGTTTACCCAGAAGGTTTTGGCGGAACCGTCCCTGTTTCCCTTTCAAACTGTCGGAAAGCGATTTCAGGGCGCGGTTGGCTTCGGTTTTCACCGCATTTGATTTGCGTGAATTATCGAACAGCGAATCCACCGCTTCCTGTAACATACGTTTTTCATTCCGCAAAATCACTTCAGGCGCTTTAATTTCAATCAAGCGTTTGAGGCGGTTGTTACGGATGATCACCCTGCGGTAAAGGTCGTTCAGGTCGGAGGTGGCAAAACGTCCGCCATCCAGCGGCACCAGCGGGCGCAAGTCGGGCGGGATGATAGGAATTACTTTCATAATCATCCACTCGGGCCTGTTGATGTCTTTTGATTCGCGAAACGCTTCTACTACGTTCAGGCGTTTCAAGGCTTCGGCGCGGCGCTGTTGCGACGTTTCGGTATCGGCCTTGTGGCGCAAGTCATACGACAAATCATCAAGATTAAGGCGCTTCAACATGGCGTAGATGGCTTCCGCGCCCATGCCTGCGATGAATTTATCGGGATGTTCGTCTTCGAGCTGTTGGTTATCTTTCGGCAATTCCTCCATAATCTGAAGGTATTCATCCTCCGTCAGAAAATCATATTCTTTAATTCCTTCCGAGGCCTTGATACCCGGCTGGATAACCACGTAGCGTTCGTAATAAATAATGGCCTCCAATTTTTTGGAAGGAATTCCCAACAAATAGGCGATTTTATTCGGCGTAGAGCGGAAATACCAAATATGCGCCACCGGAACCACCAATGAAATATGGCCGGTACGCTCGCGACGCACTTTCTTTTCGGTTACTTCCACACCGCAACGGTCGCACACAATACCGCGATAGCGGATGCGTTTATATTTACCGCAATGACATTCGTAATCCTTGATAGGGCCAAAAATACGCTCGCAGAACAAACCGTCGCGTTCGGGTTTGTAGGTACGATAATTGATGGTTTCAGGTTTCAGCACTTCTCCGCTCGAATGTTCCAAAATCTCTTCGGGCGACGCCAAACTGATCGTGATCTTGTTGAAGTTGGTCCTCTGCTTACTTACTTTTTTTTGTGACATATCAGTATGTTCTTCTATTACAAATTAAAAATATTAAAAATTACTCCATGCGGATACTTAAACCTAATCCGCGAAGTTCATGCAAGATTACATTGAGCGCTTCGGGGATGCCGGGTTGCGGCATCGGGTCGCCTTTCACAATAGACTCGTAAGCGCGTGAACGTCCCATCACATCGTCCGATTTCACGGTGAGAATTTCCTGCAAGACATTGGAAGCGCCGAACGCTTCAATAGCCCACACTTCCATTTCACCGAAACGCTGACCGCCGAACTGCGCCTTACCGCCAAGCGGTTGCTGGGTAATGAGCGAGTATGGCCCGATAGAGCGTGCGTGCATCTTATCATCAACCATGTGGCCGAGTTTCAACATGTAGATAATCCCTACGGTGGCGGGCTGGTCAAACAGCTCTCCCGTTCCGCCGTCACGCAGGTAGGTTTTCCCATATTTCGGAATACCGGCTTTCTCCGTATATTTGGTAATTTCTTCGAGACTTGCGCCGTCGAAAATAGGCGTGCTGAATTTCAATCCTAATTCTTTTCCGGCCCATCCCAGCACGGTTTCGTAAATCTGACCGAGGTTCATCCGTGAAGGCACGCCAAGCGGGTTCAACACAATATCAACAATCGTGCCATCTTCAAGGAACGGCATGTCTTCATCGCGCACCACCTTGGCTACAATACCTTTGTTTCCGTGACGGCCTGCCATCTTATCACCTACTTTGATTTTACGTTTTTTCGCCACATACACCTTCGCCAACTGTATAATACCACTGGGCAGCTCGTCGCCAATAGTGATATTATATTTGATACGTTTCACTTCGGCGTCCATTTCCTTGAATTTGATCAGATAATTATTAATGATATGTTTCACCAAGGTGTTGGTCTCCTTATCGGTTGTCCACTTGTTGGGATTGATATTTTCATAATCGAGATTGGCAAGCAAACGCCCCGTAAATTTCGTGTTCTTGCTTATTATTTCCACGCCATAAAGGTCGGATATGGCCTGTGAAACCTTCCCTTCGAGAAGTTTCGATAATTTATCAAACAAGACGTCTTTGAGTACGCGCACTTTCTTTTCAAACTCATCGTCCACTTTTTGCATTTGGGCTTTGCCCTGCTGTTTGCCTTTCTTTCCCGGGTCTTTCATCACGCGCGAGAACAAGCGGCGTTCAACAATCGTGCCATGCAATGACGGCGAAGCCTTTAATGATGCGTCTTTCACATCGCCGGCCTTGTCGCCGAAAATAGCACGCAGCAATTTTTCTTCGGGTGAAGGATCGCTTTCCCCTTTGGGCGTGATTTTACCAATAAGCACATCGCCGGGCTCCACGTTCGCGCCGATGCGGATAATACCGTTTTCATCGAGGTTACGTGTAGCTTCTTCGCTCACATTGGGAATATCATTGGTCAATTCTTCCAATCCGCGTTTGGTGTCGCGCACTTCCATGATGTATTCATCTACGTGTACGGAAGTAAATACGTCTTCACGCACCAAGCGTTCCGACAACACGATAGCATCTTCAAAGTTGTACCCTTTCCAAGGCATGAAAGCCACTTTAAGGTTGCTGCCCAAGGCCAACTCGCCATTCTGGGTGCCGTAACCCTCGGTCATAATCTGTCCGGGTGTCACCTTATCGCCCTTGCGCACCAGGGGACGCAGGTTGATACTGGTATTCTGGTTGGTTTTACGATAAATCGGCAATTTATAAACGGTCACATCCTGATCGAAACTCACGAAACGTTCGTTTTCGGAACGCTCATACTTCACATGAATTTCATTGGCGTCCACATATACCACTTCGCCTTTGCCGGTAGCGGCAATTTGCGTGCGGCTGTCACGAACGACCACCGCTTCCAAACCCGTTCCCACAATAGGCGCCTGCGGGCGAATGAGCGGCACTGCTTGCCGCATCATGTTCGAGCCCATGAGCGCCCGGTTGGCGTCGTCGTGTTCAAGAAAAGGAATAAGCGATGCGGCGATAGAAGCAATTTGGTTGGGCGCCACATCCATCAGGTTCACTTCTTCCTTGCGCACCACCGGATAGTCGGCTTCGTAGCGGCATTTGATGCGTTCTTCGTCAATTTCACCGTCCGGCGTCACTTTTGCATTAGCCTGCGCCACCATTTTTTCTTCTTCTTCTTCGGCGCTCATATATACCACGCCTTTATCGGAAAGATCTACACTGCCGGCTTCCACCTTCCGGTAAGGCGTTTCAATAAATCCCAGCGGGTTAATGCGGGCATACACGCACAACGATGAAATCAACCCGATGTTCGGGCCTTCGGGCGTTTCAATCGGACACAAGCGCCCGTAGTGTGTATAATGCACGTCGCGCACTTCAAAGCCTGCACGCTCGCGCGACAAACCTCCAGGCCCCAGCGCCGACATACGGCGCTTGTGCGTCATCTCGGCCAGCGGGTTGGTTTGATCCATGAACTGCGACAACTGGCTGGTGCCGAAAAACGAGTTGATCACCGACGACAACGTTTTGGCGTTAATCAAATCAATGGGCGTAAACACTTCGTTGTCTCGCACGTTCATCCGCTCGCGAATTGTCCGTGCCATACGCGCCAGGCCCACGCCAAACTGGTTGGCTAATTGTTCGCCTACCGTACGTACACGGCGGTTGCTCAAGTGGTCAATATCATCCACATCAGCTTTTGAATTGATAAGCTGAATTAGATGTTTGATAATCGCAATAATATCTTCTTTGGTCAATACCCGCACATCAGCGCCGGTATGCAAATCGAGTTTTCTGTTCAACCGGAAACGGCCTACCTGCCCCAAATCATAGCGCTTGTCGGAGAAAAACAATTTGTCAATCACGTCGCGTGCCGTCGCTTCATCGGGCGGTTCCGAATTACGAAGCTGGCGGTAAATGTAAACCACCGCTTCCTTTTCGGAATTACACGGGTCTTTCTGCAGCGTGTTATGAATAATGGCATAATCGCTCACGTTGGCGTCTTCCTTATGCAACAGGATAGCCGAAGCGCCCGACTCGATGATCTGGTCGATATGCGCATCTTCCAACACCGTTTCGCGGTCAATGACAATCTCGTTACGTTCAATGGATACGACTTCGCCGGTATCTTCGTCCACAAAATCCTCAATCCATGATTTAAGTACGCGGGCAGCGAGTTTGCGGCCTATCACTTTTTTCAGATTTGTTTTGCTGACTTTGATTTCATCGGCCAAACCGAATATTTCCAATATATCTTTATCGCTCTCGTAACCAATAGCGCGGAGCAACGTGGTTACAGGCAACTTCTTTTTACGATCAATATAAGCATACATCACGTTATTGATGTCCGTGGCAAATTCTATCCACGAACCTTTAAACGGAATGATGCGTGCCGAGTAGAGCTTTGTGCCATTGGCATGAAGGCTCTGCCCGAAAAACACGCCGGGCGAACGGTGCAACTGCGACACCACGACACGCTCGGAACCGTTGATCACAAAAGTTCCGAAAGGGGTCATATAAGGAACCGTGCCCAGGTACACATCCTGTATCACCGGATCGAAATCCTCATGTTCGGGATCGGTACAGTAAAGTTTGAGTTTAGCTTTCAGCGGAACACTATATGTCAACCCGCGGTCGAGACATTCCTCAATGGAATAACGCGGCGGATCCACAAAGTAATCCATGAACTCGAGCACAAAGTTATTACGGGTATCCGTAATGGGAAAGTTTTCCTGAAAAACTTTAAAAAGGCCTTCGTTCTTGCGATTTTCCGACGTGGTCTCAAGTTGGAAAAAATCATAGAACGATTTTAATTGGATTTCCAAAAAATCGGGATAATTAAGGCGATTTTGTGAGGAAGCGAAGTTAACGCGCTGATTGGTATTTGTTTGCGACATCGTATTCGTATTGGTTGAGAAATAAACTATAAAAACGACAAAAAGGCTTAGAACCCTGTTAAGGATTCTAAACCTGTGTGATTTTCCCGAAAACCGGGAGGGAGAATTTATTTGATTTCAACTTCTCCGCCCGCTTCTTCGAGTTGTGCTTTAACTTGTTCTGCTTCCGCTTTCGAAACTTTTTCCTTAATCGGTTTCGGTGAAGCATCTACCAAGTCCTTTGCTTCTTTCAAACCAAGTCCGGTAATATCTTTCACTACTTTTACAATTTGCAATTTAGCCTGTCCGGGTGATTTTAAAATCACATCGAATTCTGTTTGTTCCGCAGCGGCAGCTGCTCCGCCGCCGGCAGCAGGAGCAGCCACAGCCACAGCTGCAGCAGCAGGCTCAATGCCATATTCTTCTTTTAAGATAGTAGCTAATTCCTGTACTTCTTTTACAGTAAGATTAACCAACTCTTCCGCAAATTTTTTAATGTCTGCCATGATATTTTATTATTTTTTATTTGTTAATACTTGTTTATTCGGCGATTGTTCGCCTTTATCATTCTTATTTCCCCTCCGGACGTTCCGAGAGGGTTTTTACTATGCCTGAAATCGTGTTACCGCCCGATTGTAAAGCGGAAATAACACGTTTAACAGGTGATTGCAACATTCCAATCACATCGCCGATCAATTCTTCGCGCGACTTGATATTTACGAGATCTTCCAACGTAGCAGCGCCAACATAAAGGCTTTCCTGCACATAAGCGCCTTTCAACACCGGCTTGCCGTATCGCATGCCGAAATCTTTAATCACTTTGGCAGGCATATTAGCCACATCGGTAAACATCACTGCGGTAGGCCCTTCAAGCACTTTAAAAATATCGGATGCCTCAAAGTTGTTTTGTTCCAAAGCTTTTTTGAGGAGGGTATTTTTCACCACCACAAGTTTCACTTTTTTCTCAAAACAAACCCTGCGCAACTTCGATGTGTGTTCAGCATTCAGCCCCGACACATCTGCCAGATAAAATGTAGGCATTTGTTTCAGCTGCTCTGCCAAAGCATCTATAATCACTTTCTTTTCTTCCTTTTTCATACGCTCGTCATTTAAGATTATTCGGCAGCACCTACTGATTTGGTATCAATACACAAGCCGGGGCTCATGCTTGATGACAAATAAATGCTTTTCACATACGTTCCTTTGAGTGCCTGAGGTTTCAATTTTATTACCGTATTCAAGAATTCCTGTGCGTTTTCGACAAGCTGCCCGGCATCAAACGACACCTTGCCTATTGCCGCATGCACGATACCCTGCTTATCGACCTTAAAGTCGATTTTACCGCCCTTCACATCTTCCACCGCTTTTCCTATTTCCATAGTCACGGTACCTGTTTTGGGGTTAGGCATCAAACCGCGCGGCCCCAATACACGTCCCAGGGCGCCCACTTTCGCCATCACGGAAGGGGTACAAATGATTACGTCAATATCGGTCCAGCCGTTTTTTATTTTCTCGATATACTCGTCCAATCCAACATGATCGGCGCCGGCTGCTTTGGCTTCCGCCTCTTTATCAGGCGTACAAAGCACCAGCACGCGAGCTGTTTTTCCTGTTCCATGCGGAAGAGTTACTACGCCACGAACCATTTGATTGGCCTTGCGGGGATCCACACCAAGACGTACTGCAAGTTCGACCGAAGCGTCAAATTTGGTGAAAGTAACTTCTTTCAACAACGTGGCAGCTTCTGCGAGCTTATAGTGTTTGGTAGCATCGACTTTGGCGTAAACTACTTTTTGGTTTTTTGTCAACTTACTCATTACTGCATGAATTTTTTAGTTTACATTGGGCTTTTCACCATCAACGGTAATGCCCATACTACGGGCGGTTCCGGCCACCATGCTCATTGCCGCGTTCAAAGTAAATGCATTCATATCGGGCATTTTGTCTTCGGCAATTTTGCGCACCTGTTCCCAAGTTACGCTGGCAACTTTTTTGCGATTAGGTTCATTCGAGCCCGACTGTATCTTGGCAGCATCTTTCAGCTGCACAGCCACAGGCGGTTGCTTCACGATAAAGTCAAACGACTTGTCGCTGTAAACAGTAATGATGACGGGCAAAACCTTCCCCGCCTTGTCTTGCGTGCGTGCATTAAACTGCTTGCAAAACTCCATAATGTTTACGCCCTTAGAACCTAAAGCAGGACCCACCGGCGGCGAGGGGTTAGCCGCTCCGCCTTTGATTTGTAGTTTAATTAGTCCGGCAATTTCTTTCGCCATAATGTTTGTTTGTTATTCTTTTTCTACTTGAATGAAACTAAGCTCCAGCAGGTTCTTACGCCCGAAGATCTTCACCATCACTTTCAACTTCTTCTTATCTTCGTTGATTTCCTCAATCGTACCGTTGAAACCATTGAAAGGGCCATCGGTCACTTTCACGGCTTCTCCCACTACAAAAGGCGTAATGTTTTCTTCCTCATTCTCCGCCAACTCATCCACACGGCCTAAAATGCGGTTCACCTCGCTTAAACGTAAAGGCATAGGCTCGCCGCCCTTGGTCTCTCCCAAGAAACCGGAAATGTGGGTGGTGTTGCGCAGAATATGGGGAACTTCACCTACCAAAGCTGCTTCGATTAAAATGTATCCCGGATAGAAAATGCGGTCTTTACTTACCTTTTTACCATTTTTCACCTGGTAAATTTTTTCGGTAGGAATAAGCACCTGCGAAATATAATCATCAAGCTTCAAACGTTTAATTTCGTTCTCGATGTATTCCTTGGCCTTTTTTTCCTTGCCTCCCGCAGCGCGCAAGACATACCATTTTTTGGTTATTTCACTCATTTTCTATAAACGCTTTTAATACAAAAATTCGTAAATAAATGTCATTACATGGCGGAACGTAAGATCCATTGCGAAAATAACCAGCGACATGATCACAGAGGCTATCATCACAACCACAGCGCTGGACTGCAACTGGCCAAACGAGGGCCATGTTACTTTATGTACCAACTCATTGTAAGCTTCTCTGAAATACGCATTAATCTTTTTCATCCTGTTAATTTAAAAACGATTTGTAACACATCGGAATGGAAGCTACCGCCTGTGTTACGTAATTGCTAAAGCTCATTTGCGCATCGTAACATACACAAACTACTGCAGGGGCAGAGCGATTCGAACGCCCATCAACGGTTTTGGAGACCGCTATTCTACCCTTGAACTATGCCCCTGTTATCCACAAATTAAAATTTGTGAAGTAGAAGTAAGGAAAATCCTTCACTCCCACTTACACGTGTTTTAATCTAAAATCTTCGTCACCTGTCCGGCGCCAACCGTACGGCCTCCTTCACGAATAGCGAAACGCAAGCCTTCTCCCATAGCCACAGGATAGATCAATTCTACGGTAATGGTCACGTTATCGCCGGGCAACACCATTTCAGTGCCTTGCGGCAGCGTGATTTCACCCGTAACGTCCAGCGTACGCAGATAGAATTGAGGACGATATTTATTGTGGAAAGGAGTATGGCGTCCGCCCTCTTCTTTCTTCAACACATAAATCTCGGCTTGAAATTTCTTGTGCGGCGTAATCGTACCCGGCTTCGCAATAACCTGTCCGCGTTTGATGTCTTTTTTGTCGATACCACGGAGCAACAGCCCTACGTTATCGCCCGCTTCTCCACGGTCGAGCAGCTTGCGGAACATTTCCACGCCGGTAACGGTAGTCTTGGCCGGTTTTTCACCCAGTCCAATCACTTCCACTTCTTCGCCCACTTTGATCACACCGGTTTCAATACGGCCGGTGGCCACCGTACCGCGGCCGGTGATAGAGAACACGTCTTCCACAGGCATCAGGAACGGCTTTTCATTGTCGCGCGGAGGAACAGGAATGTAAGTATCTACCGCATCCATGAGTTCCATAATTTTCTCTACCCATTGTGCGTCTCCGTTTAATCCGCCCAATGCAGAACCGCGAATAACCGGCGTATTGTCGCCGTCGAATTTGTAGAAGCTCAACAGTTCGCGCACTTCCATTTCTACCAGGTCAAGCATTTCAGGATCATCAACCATATCCACCTTATTCAGGAATACAACGATACGGGGAACGTTCACCTGGCGTGCCAACAAGATATGCTCGCGGGTTTGCGGCATCGGGCCGTCGGTAGCGGCTACTACAAGAATAGCGCCGTCCATCTGCGCAGCGCCGGTAACCATGTTCTTCACATAGTCGGCGTGACCCGGACAATCCACGTGTGCATAGTGGCGGTTCGCCGTTTGATATTCTACGTGAGCTGTATTGATGGTAATACCGCGTTCTTTTTCTTCAGGCGCGTTATCGATCGAATCGAAAGAGCGCACTTCTGAAAGGCCTTTAGTAGCAAGTACGGTTGTAATTGCAGCGGTCAAAGTAGTTTTACCATGGTCCACGTGACCAATGGTCCCAACATTCACGTGGGGTTTATCCCGTTTGAAAGTTTCTTTTGCCATAATATTATTTTTTTTTAATTTAGTTTCATTCTCTATGTTTGGAGCCGGCGGTGAGAATTGAACTCACGACCTCTTCCTTACCAAGGAAGCGCTCTACCACTGAGCTACGCTGGCCTGTTCCCTCGAGCGGAAGACGAGGTTCGAACCCGCGACCCTCAGCTTGGAAGGCTGATGCTCTACCGACTGAGCTACTTCCGCAATGTGGGGAGAGCAGGATTCGAACCTACGAAAGCATACGCTAGCAGAGTTACAGTCTGCCCCAGTTGGCCACTTTGGTATCTCCCCCTCAATATTTCAATACACTTATCTTTTCTCTCTCGCCCAATTAACCGGAGCCGATGGAGGGATTCGAACCCCCGACCAGCTGATTACAAATCAGCTGCTCTGGCCAACTGAGCTACATCGGCATACAAAATGAACGCATTTGTCCAAAATGGAGCGCAAAGGTAAGAATTTTTTACCAACCCGCAAAAATATAGTACAAATATTTGCACTACATTTGTTAAAAATTTATATTTTATTATTTAATAATCTGTATAG
>JAIRMK010000163.1 GCA_031258755.1 Prevotellaceae bacterium | reverse complement strand
TTTTTGTTGGCCAAACGCATTTCCGAAACGATGAACAGGCCTGTGTGGATGAGTACGCAGACCACCGCCTACTGCCTGTTGGGACTGTCGAAATATGCCGCTACCACAAACGGTGAAATTGACTTCAGTTACGCCGTAAAAAATAAAAAAGCCGTACCGGTAAAAAGCAAAAAAACCGTGTGGAGCGCCGAGCTTGAAGCGCAGGAGGGAACACAAACTACCGTGAAAATAGACAACCGTTCGGCGGATGCGCTTTTCGTACGCCTGTCGGCAAAAGGCTTTCCGGTGGCGGGAAAAGAAGAAGCCGGCCAGAATAACCTGCAACTAAACGTGCGTTATTTCGACGCCGGCGGCAACGCCATTAATGTGAGAAACCTCAAGCAGGGCGTCGATTTTGAAGCCGAAGTGCGAGTTACTAACCCCGGACTGCGCGGACATTACGCCAACATGGCCTTAACGCAAATCTTTCCTTCGGGATGGGAAATAACCGAAAACCGCCTGAGTGACGAAAAAAAGAACAGCGGCGTAACATACATGGATATCCGCGATGACCGGGTGCTGGCCTATTTTGACCTTCCGAACACCCTCGTCCTGCGTGTGAAACTGCACGCCGCCTACAAAGGAACTTTCTACCTGCCCGCCGTAGCCTGCGAGGCCATGTATGACCACAGTGTCAACGCCAACACCACCGGCCAGTGGGTAACGGTGGAATAGGTTAATGTGCAGTATACAAAGTGACGGCATCAACATCCGCGATGCTTTTTTATCAAAAGCATGTATCGGTTTAACACCTCTTCCGTGATGTCGTTCCAGGAGCGGGCGATGGTTTTTGATGCATTTTGTCCTGCCTGCTTAATGAGTTCGGGCGTTTTTATTAACGCTTGAATGCGTTGCGCCAAGGCTTTAGTAGAGTTTTCCGTTAAAAATCCGTTATAATTATCGGTGACAATTTCCGCGGCCGTGGAGCCATTCACTAAAATGGCCGGCGTGTGCATGGCGCTTGCTTCGCGCACCACCAATGGTGCATTGTCATACAGCGATGGGAAAAGTAATAAATCAGCCGCTGTGTAATATTGCTGCAACCGCTTTCTGTCGGTAATCATGCCTGAAAATTCCACTTTTGAATGTAGGCCATATCGAATAACCAGTTGCTGCATCTCTTTTGCCGCATAACCTGTGCCGATGAAGAACATTTTAAACCGTTCTGCTTTCATCAGGGCCAAAGCCGCTATGATAAGGCGCGTGTTCTTCTCCCAGATATGTTGGCCTACAAAAAGAAATACCGGCATATCGGCGGAGATGTTTAAGGACAAGCGTGCCTGTTGTTTTAACTCGTCGATATTTTCATCTGCTGAAAAATCGGTGCCGTTATTTACCACTTCCAACTTACCTTTGTAGCCGTATTCCCGGATGGTGTCTTCCACCGAGGCCTGTGGAATCCACACCTCATCGGCGGCTTCAAAGAACCGGATCACTTCGTTCAACATCCATTTGGTGATTTGCTTGTTGTTCATGGCGCGGTTAAAATCATCCCTGAACTTTGAATGAAAAGTGGCCACAAGCGGTATGTGTTGTTGCCGCGCCAGACTCAGCGCCACACTTGCCGAAGAAAACGGACAATGGGCATGAATAAGTTTAAACGGTGTTTTTTTCATAACTTGCCGAAAAGGAAAATCCACATAAGGAATACCCAGGCGGTATGGCTTGCGTCCCAACAACGGAAGCGAAGCATAACGGTAAACCGGATACGTGGCATCATCAATGTATCGCGGCGTTTTTGGCGTAACTACACAAACCGGTTGGTTTTTTCGATGTAACCAGTAGGCGTAATTCTGTACGGTTAGCGCCACACCGTCCATAATAGGAGGGTAACTGTCGTTAAACAATCCTATCATCTTTGCTGTTGTGTGAGGTGTTTTCATCATTGTAAATTTTAGCCTAAAGGTCGCCTTACAATGTGAATCATCCATTACAGCAGGATTACATTTATACTACAGATTTTTTCTTATACTACAATAAAAAAGGCCTTCCCGCATACCACCTGGCGGAAAGGCCCCATATTTTCAGGCAAAACAGATTATTGTTATGCCGCCAATTTATTTACATGAAGCGCCAAGCTGCTCTTGAGATTGGCCGCTTTGTTTTTGTGAATTACATTGATCTTCGCCAGCTTGTCGAGCATCGACGATACCTTGGGAAGCAACGCTATGGCGGCTGCTTTATCGGTAGTGTTGCGCAAGGTTTTCACGGCTTTGCGGGTCGTGCGGGCATAATATTTATTATGTATCCGGCGTTTCTCGCTTTGGCGGTGACGTTTTTCAGCAGATTTGTGATTTGCCATATCTTTTAATTTTTAGTCTATCTTATTCAGTTTTCAAAAAATGCGAATGCAAAGATAATATTAATTTTTGAATCTACCAAATACAGTTTTTATTTCTTTAGGGGCGACAGAACGCGGTCGGTAATGATTTGACACGAAAAAATAAAAAATAGTTGTCCTTTAGGGAAACTTTTGTATCTTTGCATCATGAAAAAACAAAGAACAATAATATTTTATAAAAATTATTTCAATGATTTCTTTGTGAAACTCAGGAATAAAGTCAAAGCCAAAATCATTTGGACTTTTGACTTGATTGAAGAAATAGAGAAAGTTCCTGAAATCTATCTAAAACATGTAGAAAATACAGCAGGGCTTTATGAGATTAGAGTGCAACAAGGAAGTGATATTTTTAGGATTTTTTGTTTTTTCTATAAAGAGAATTTGGTTGTTTTAGCGAATGGATTTCAAAAGAAAACACAAAAAACGCCACAGAAAGAAATTGAAATGGCATTAAAAATAAAAGCAGAATATGAAACAGAACAGCAACGTAATGACTCTTGATCAATTCAAAGAAAAACATTATGGGAAAATTGGAACAAAAAAGAGAGATAAACTTGAGGCGGGTTATGAAAGTTTCAAGGTGGGAGTTTTATTGCATCAAGCAAGGACTGAAAAAGGATTAACCCAAGAAGAACTTGCTCAAAAAGTAGGTATGACAAAATCTTACATCTCAAGAATCGAAAATAATGTAAAAGAAATCCGTATTTCAACATTGCAAAAAATTGTTGAGTCCGGGCTTGATGGGAAAATGCAACTTTCCATACAAATATAAAACCCCTGAAGAATCTCTTTCAAGGGTTTTCGGCGGTTGATTGTAGTCCGTAGGGGATTCGAACCCCTATGACAAGAATGAAAATCTTGTATCCTAACCCTTAGATGAACGGACCAATAATTTCAAATAGGGCTGCAAAGCTAATCATAATTTTTATTTCCACAAAATTTTTCGGGAATTCTCACAAAATAAATGTTATATTTGCACCCATGAAAAACATTAGAAATTTTTGTATAATAGCACATATTGACCACGGTAAGAGCACGTTGGCCGACCGCTTACTGGAACAGACCCACACATTGACTTCCCGCGAAATGGAAGCGCAGGTGCTGGATTCGATGGAATTGGAAAAAGAAAAGGGGATTACCATCAAAAGCCACGCCATCCAAATGCAGTATGAATATCAAGGCGAGCAATATACGCTGAATTTAATTGATACGCCGGGGCACGTCGATTTTTCGTACGAAGTGTCGCGCGCCATTGCTTCCTGCGAAGGCGCCCTGCTGGTGGTGGACGCCACGCAGGGTATTCAGGCGCAGACCATTTCAAACCTCTATTTGGCGTTGGGACACGATTTGGAAATTATTCCGGTGTTGAATAAAATTGACATGGAAGCGGCCATGGTGGAAGAGGTCAAAGACCAAGTGGTGGATTTGTTGGGTTGCGACCCCGCTGAAATCCTTTGTGTGAGCGCCAAGACAGGCATGGGCGTAGAGGCGTTGCTCCCCGCCATTGTGGAACGTATTCCCGCGCCGGAAGGGAAGGAGGAAGCGCCGTTACAAGCGTTGATTTTCGACTCGGTGTTCAATTCTTTCCGCGGTATTATTGCCTATTTTAAAGTGGTGAACGGCGTGATACGCAAAGGCGACAGGGTGAAATTCTACAATACCGGCAAGGAGTATGAAGCGGATGAAATCGGTATTTTGCAATTAAAAATGTGTCCGCGCGACGAAATCCGCACAGGCGACGTGGGGTACATCATTTCGGGCATTAAAGCGGCGGCCGAAGTGAAAGTGGGCGATACGATTACGCATGTGGCACAGCCATGCAACGAGGCTATTGCCGGTTTTGAAGAAGTGAAGCCCATGGTGTTTGCGGGCCTTTACCCGGTGGAGGCCGATGATTATGAAGACCTGCGCGCTTCCATCGAAAAATTACAGTTGAATGATGCGTCGCTTACGTTTGTGCCGGAGTCATCGCTGGCGCTTGGATTTGGCTTCCGCTGCGGCTTCCTGGGGTTGCTGCACATGGAAATCATACAGGAACGGCTCTACCGCGAGTTCAACATGGACGTCATCACCACCGTGCCGAACGTGTCGTACAAGGTCTATACCACGCAGGGCGAGGCGGCCGATGTGCACAACCCTTCGGGACTGCCTGTCCCCACGCTTATCGACCACATTGAAGAGCCGTATATCAAGGCGCAAATTATTACCAAGGCGGAATATTACGGCATGGTGATGAAGCTGTGTCTCGACAAGCGCGGCGTGCTTAAAAACGAACACTACCTTACCAGCGAGCGGGTGGAATTGACATTCAGTATGCCCCTGGCCGAAATTGTATTCGATTTTTACGATAAACTTAAAAGCGTATCGCGCGGGTATGCTTCCTTTGATTATCACGTCACGGGCTTTGCCGATGCCGATTTGGTGAAGCTGGACATTCTGCTGAACGGCGAACAGGTGGACGCGCTCTCGTGTCTGATTTATCGGGGAAATGCCTACGATTTCGGCCGGCGGATGTGCGAAAAACTAAAAGAGCTCATTCCCCGCCAGCAATTTGATATTGCCGTGCAGGCCGCTATCGGCGCGAAGATTATCGCCCGCGAAACCATTAAAGCCCTGCGTAAGGATGTAACCGCTAAATGTTATGGCGGCGACATTACCCGCAAACGCAAACTCTTGGAAAAACAAAAGAAAGGTAAAAAGCGTATGCGGCAGGTAGGTAATGTGGAAGTGCCGCAACAGGCTTTTCTGGCCGTGCTGAAGCTCGATTAAATTTTCCCCCATTATCTTTTCATATTCGAAAAAAAATGCGTAAATTGCGCCGTTTTTTACAGCATGGTATTTATGAGAAAGTTGTTTTTATTTTCCTTTTTTTGTATGGTGGTTATTCCTTTGACGGCGCAACAAAAAACGTATTGTAATCCGTTAAATGTTGATTACACCTATACCCCTGTTATCGACCATACGGTATGAGGAAGACACCGAAGCGCCGCCCATCCTGTTATTGTAAATTATAAAGGTGATTACTATCTTTTTGCTACAAACCAGAGCGGCTATTGGTGGAGTTCCGACCTGGCCGACTGGCATTTTGTGCTCCGCAGTTTCCTGCCCCCGGAATTATTAGACAATGTGTCGCAAAACTGGCAAGATTTGTATGCGCCGGCGGTGTGGGTGCAGGGGAACGCATTGTATGTGTTTGGATCCGTACATTCAAACCATTTTCCCATCTGGGTCAGTACAAATCCGAAAGAAAATGAATGGAGCAGGGCGGTGGAACATTTCGAGCCCGGCGGCTGGGATCCCGCTTTCTTTGCAGATGATGACAATCGCCTGTATATGTATAGCAGCGATAATAATGGACAACTGATATATGGCGTGGAACTTCACGGAAAAACTTTTCAGCCGGCAGGGACGCGTAAAGAATTGGTGAGGCCGGACAGCGAAAAAATCGGTTGGCACCGCGCCGGCCAATATGCGGATGGTAATCCCATTATAGAAGGCGCATGGATGACCAAACATAAGGACAAATATTATTTGCAATGGAGCGCGCCCGGCCCGGCATTTACCCGGTATGGGAACGGTGTGGCGACAAGCGCCCATCCGTTGGGGCCTTTTGAACAGGTGTCTTTGCCCTCCAGTATGAAAGCCGGAGGATTTATCCGCGGGGCGGGAAGCGGCGCCACATTTCGCGACTACTGGGAAAATTATTGGCATGTATCTACCATGATGGTCAATGTAAGAAACACCTTTGAATGTCGGGTCGGGATATGGCCTGCCGGATTTGATGAAGAGGGGACGATGTACTGTAATACGGCCTTTGGCGATTATCCCCATTATCTGCCCGACGGAGAAGCCAATCATCAGGAAAGCCGTTTCACAGGATGGATGCTCTTAAACTATAATAAACCTGTACAGGTGTCATCTACGCTGGGCGCTTGTGTGGCCAACTATTTGGTGGATGAGGACATCAAAACGCATTGGAGCGCGGCAACCGGCGACAAGGGCGAATGGTTCATTTCCGATTTGGGCGATGAGGCCACCGTGCGGGCGATACAAATTAACTACGCCGATCAGGATGCGGACTTTATTGGAAAACCGTTGGGCAGCTACCAGGAATATGTGGTATCTCATTCAACCGATGGAAAAAGATGGCGTGTGTTATTCAACAAAGGCGGTAACAGGAAGGATATACCGCACGATTATGTGGAGCTGGAAAAACCGCTTACAACACGTTATTTAAAAGTAGAAAACATTTCCGTAGCAACCGGTAAGTTTGCAGTTTCGGGATTTAGGGTATTTGGCTCGGGGAACGGAAACAAACCCGACGCAGTGAACCAGTTTACGGTCCTTCGTGATGCCGCCGACCGCCGCAATGGCTGGTTAAAATGGCAACCGGTAGATGCTGCGTATGCCTACAACATTTACATCGGCGAAAATCCTGATAAATTATATAACTGCGTGATGGTATATGGCGCCAATGAATATCATTATTGGGATATGGACCATACCAAACCCTATTACTTCGCCATAGAAGCCATCAATGAAAACGGAACTTCCGATTGGGTACGTGTCGAAGCATTGTAAAAAATTGATTTTTTTATTTTCTAAAAAATCAGTATTTTTGTACTTCAATCATTTCCTAAATGAAAACTAAATATGTGTTTGTGTTAGGCGGAGTGACTTCTTCCTTAGGGAAGGGAATTATTTCCGCGTCGCTTGCCAAGCTTTTACAGGCAAGGGGTCTGCGTGTTACCATTCAGAAATTCGACCCCTACATTAACGTCGATCCGGGAACGTTGAACCCTTACGAACATGGAGAATGTTATGTGACGGAAGACGGCGCGGAAACCGACCTCGACCTGGGACATTATGAACGCTTCCTTAATGTGTATACCTCGAAGGCCAACAACGTAACCACCGGCCGCGTGTATCAAACCGTAATTCAGAAGGAACGCGAAGGCGCATTTTTGGGGAAGACCGTGCAGGTTATTCCGCATATTACCGATGAAATCAAACGCCGGATGATGCTGTTGGGCAAGACCGGCAACTATGATGTAATCATCAGTGAAATCGGCGGCACGGTGGGCGATATAGAGTCGCAACCTTTTGTGGAAGCCATCCGTCAATTGCAGTGGGAAATGAATGACGAAGATTGCGCCGTGTTGCACTTAACCCTCATCCCTTTTCTTAATGCGGCCAAGGAGCTCAAAACGAAACCCACGCAACACAGCGTGCGGATGTTGCAGCAGAACGGCTTGCAGCCCGACGTAATCGTGTGCCGTACCGAACATCATCTTACGCCCGACATCCGGAAAAAAATCGCATTATTTTGTAATGTGAAATCCAATGCCGTTATTGAATCCATCGATGCGCGCAGCATTTATGAAGTTCCGTTGCGGATGATGGACGAGAAACTGGACGAAATTGTTATAGAAAAATTACACCTGAAGAATGCCGCCAAGCCCGATTTAAAGGAATGGAAAAAGTTTTTGGATAAATTATGTCATCCGAAAAATGAAGTCAATATTGCGCTTGTCGGGAAATATGTGGAGTTGCAGGATGCTTACAAATCCATTCTGGAGTCGTTTATTCATGCCGGCGCCGCCAATGAATGTAAGGTGAATGTGCACAGTTTGCACAGCGAATTAATCACGAAAGATACCGTAGCCGAAAAGCTGAAAGACATGCATGCCGTTCTCGTGGCGCCGGGCTTCGGGGAGCGCGGTTTGGAGGGAAAAATTGTATCGGTGCGCTATGCCCGTGAGCATAAAATTCCGTTCCTCGGCATCTGCTTGGGCATGCAAATGGCGGTGATTGAATATGCGCGCCATCTGTTGGGCTATGAAGACGCCATGACCACCGAAGTGGAGCCCGGCACCAAACATCCGGTGATTGACCTCATGGAAGACCAGAAACGTCTTACCATTAAAGGCGGCACCATGCGTTTGGGCGCCTATGACTGTATGCTGCAAAAAGGCTCGCTGGCTTACCGCGTATATGGGAAAGAGCAAATCAGGGAACGCCACCGCCACCGTTATGAAATGAATAACGACTATGTGGAAGAATTTGAAAAAAACGGCCTCTTCGCCTCCGGAAAGAATGTCGAAACCGGATTGGTGGAGATTGTAGAACTTCGCGAACATCCGTTTTTCATTGGCGTACAATTCCACCCTGAGCTGAAAAGCACTGTCGAAAACCCGCACCCGCTCTTTGTTTCGCTGGTTAAAGCCGCACGGGAGTACAGGGAACTAAAAACTAAGAACTAAGAGTTAAGAACTAAGAGTTTTTTGAAATCTTTGAATTTTTAAATCTTGAAATAATATAGAATGACGGAAAAAATCATCATCCTTGATTTCGGCTCGCAATACACACAGCTTATCGGTCGCCGCTTGCGCGAATTAAACGTATATTGTGAAATTCATCCTTTTCATAAAATCCCGCCGCTTGACGCCGGGGTGAAGGGCATAATCCTCTCGGGCAGTCCCTTTTCGGTGTGCGACGCCGATGCGCCGCAAATTGACCTGAGCGCCATCAAAGGGCGGTTTCCGCTGTTGGCCGTATGCTACGGTGCGCAATATATCGCCCGGCAGTTTGGCGGCGAGGTGCTGCCTTCCAAAATCCGCGAATATGGCCGGGCGAAACTTCATATCAAAGACCGCGCAGCCGTGTTGCTGCAAGGTGTGACCGACGACTCGCAGGTGTGGATGTCGCACGGCGACACCATCGTGCGCCTTCCCGAAGGCTATTGCACCATCGCCTCGACCGGCGATGTGGACCATGCCGCGTTTACTGTTCCCGGAGAGCCTACCTTCGCCCTGCAGTTTCACCCGGAGGTGTATCATTCTACCGAAGGAGCAAAAATCCTCAAAAATTTTGTCCAACACGTGTGCGGTTGCCGGTGCGACTGGACGCCCGCCGCTTTCGTGGAGTCGACAGTGGCGGCATTGAAAATCAAATTGGGAGACGACAGGGTGGTACTCGGATTGAGCGGCGGCGTGGATTCATCGGTAGCGGCCGTGCTGCTTCACAAAGCCATCGGGAAAAACCTCTATTGTATTTTTGTGGACAACGGCCTGCTGCGTAAAAATGAATTTGAGCAAGTCATGGAGTCATACCGCGACATGGGTTTAAATGTCGTGGGTGTGCGTGCCGCCCATGAATTTTTATCACAACTTGCCGGCGTCACTGACCCCGAACAAAAACGCAAAACCATCGGTCGTGTTTTCATTGAAATCTTCGACCGCGAAGCGCACACCATCGAAAATGTCAAATGGCTGGCGCAGGGTACCATCTACCCCGACGTCATTGAATCGGTGTCGGTCAATGGCCCTTCGGCCACCATCAAATCGCACCACAACGTGGGCGGCTTGCCCGAGCGCATGCACCTCAAGGTGGTGGAGCCGTTGCGCATGTTGTTCAAAGACGAAGTGCGCCGCGTAGGTAAAACCATTCAGGTGAAGCCCGAATTGCTGGGACGCCATCCCTTCCCCGGCCCCGGCTTGGGCATTCGCGTGCTGGGCGAGCTCACCGAAGAGAAAGTACATATTTTGCAGGAAGCCGACGCCGTGTTTATTGACGCGCTGAAACGCGAAGGCCTGTACGACAAGGTATGGCAGGCCGCCACCATATTGCTGCCGGTGCGCAGCGTGGGCGTGATGGGCGACGAGCGCACCTACGAATATACCGTGGCCTTGCGGGCGGTTACTTCTACCGACGGCATGACGGCCGATTGGGCGCACTTGCCCTGCGAATTTCTGGCCAACGTGTCGAATGACATCATCAATAAAGTGAAGGGCGTGAACCGTGTGGTGTATGACATCAGCTCCAAACCCCCCGCCACCATCGAGTGGGAATAAACCACCTCGTCCGAACGGAGGAGAATAGAAAGTTTTGTATATTTGCGGAGAAAATAAACTAAAATATTATGGCCTATTTGGATGAAATAAAAACCGGGCAAATTAAAGAAATTTTTTTGCCGGGAATGTTATCGGCAATCAAGCCACTTGTTTAATACCACTCTTCACCCGCGCAAGGGCGGTTTTGTTTTCAAGGAGAATGGAAAATTTCAACACACACATGCAAACCCTTTTGGGAAAAGACGACCGGAACGATTTTGCAGAGGCGTTGCAGCAAGCGCCGCCGGTGAGCATTCGCTACAACCGGCACAAAAACGCGCCGCCGCAGGACGCCGAAAAGGTGGCGTGGTGCGCCATGGGCAGGTACTTGACCGCGCGGCCGGCGTTTACGCTCGACCCGCTGCTGCACGCCGGCGCGTACTACGTGCAGGAGGCCTCCTCGATGTTTTTGGAACAGGCGGCCGTGCTGTGGCGCGAGCAAACCGGCCTGCGCTTCCTCGACCTGTGCGCCGCGCCCGGTGGAAAATCAACGCATCTGGCCGACCTGATGCCCGCCGGAAGCATACTGGTGAGCAACGAGGTCATCCGCAGCCGGACTGCCGCCCTGTCGGAAAACCTTGCCAAATGGGGAAATCCCAACACGGTCATCACGCACAACGACCCGAAAGATTTTGCATCGCTGCCGGGCTTCTTCGACGTGATGTTGATTGACGCGCCCTGCTCGGGCGAAGGGCTGTTCCGCAAAGACCCCGCGGCCATGGA
>JAIRMK010000136.1 GCA_031258755.1 Prevotellaceae bacterium | reverse complement strand
ATAGAAACCGCCATATTAAAGGATTTCAATGATGACCTCAAAGCAATAAAAGGCATCGATAAACAACTACAAAATACATTCAATAATCGCTTAAAAACAATAGAAAATCCATATAAAAATTTTTCCAATGACAACTACAAAAAACCAAAAATAAAAATGTAAAATTAGGCTTTAATGTAAAAAACAAACCTCATGAACAAAACAAGCATCGAAAAACTACAAAAAGCCGGCTACATCTTTCTCCGGGAAAGGGATATACCCGGAAAGTGTGGACGTGTAAACTATGCTATTATGCAGAGCAAGAAATTTGGCACATGGTCAATACTCGAAAAATTTGAGACAAAAGCCGCTCGCAAACGTAGGATAGATGATCTATCCAAAGAAAATAATATTTTAATTGACGCTGCTTTATGAAAACAAAAGACAAAGAAATTGATATTAACCAGTGGTTACCGATGGTGAAACGGCATGCATGGTGGGTGTTACTACTTATAATTGGCCTGAGTGGGCTATTTTCTGTTAATAATTTACTTTTAGATATTCGTTCCGCTGAAAATGATGTTAAGAAGCGGCAACTGGGAGAAAATTTATTGAAACTGTTCAATTATTTGCCAAATCATGGTCAAGACAGTGTTCGGGTGGAAAATATATTTTTTAGAAAAAATGTCATCAAAGATTATTATTCGATATTACCAACACTCTATGTTAACCGCCATAAGCAGGATGAAATTAAGGAATTGTATCCATTCCTAAATTTAATTCCAATTGTTAAAATTGATAGTATCAAAGATTTTGATAATGATAACGTGGCTGTACTTTACTATAAGTATTTTGATTATACCGCATTAGCTGGAGCAGACACTCTTCGTTTGTTTCCGAAACTTTATAAATGTATTGATGGTAGCAATGTATTGAAATTTAGGAACTTTCAAATCTTTTCATATTTTTGTGAAACCGGATTGCCGTACAAGAGCCAAATTCTTCAATATCAGTACAGGAAAATTAAAAACAATTTTTACTGCGAAAAATACATCTTCCAATAATATAAAATCACATGAAACTCTTAGGACACGAATATAAAATTTAAAACTATAAATCCCACTTAACATTTCTGAGCTGCTGATTGATACGTTCTTGTGAGCGGTGTATATAAATCATTGATGTGTCGATGTCATTATGCCCCATCAGATCCATGACGAGGTATGGATTCTGTGTCTTTTCGGCCAGTAAGGTGCCAAATGTGTGCCTGGCCACGTGGAATGTCAGCCGGGTATGTCGGATATTTGCACTCACGGCTATGATTTTTAGTAGCCTATTTATTTGTTGATTACTGTGTTGTGGGAAGATTTTCTCTTTACCAAAATCCATGTAATATTTGAGAATTTTTGCGGGTTTTCCGTCGAAAAGGCTATTCAATGGTAATTCAATATACCGATCTACTTTTTGCATCTGAAATCGAATACAAATATTACCGGCACTGTCTTTTCTGACATTACTCTTTGAGAGTGCCTGCATATCCGAATAACGAAGCCCTGCGTAACAACTGAACAGGAACATATCACGAGCTTCTCGTAACTCATCGAGCTGTTCAGGGATGATGAGTTGCTCCAGGGCTAAGATTTGTTCGACGGTTAAGTTCTCCCGGTTTGATTCTACTTTTCTTGAGATAAACTTTTTATACGAACTCTTTGAGGCGTCATATATTTCCTTTTGCGTGGCAAGGTTGAGAAAACGTTTCACATGTTCGTGATGTTTATGAATGGTATTTTGTGACAATTTCTTTATCGAGCGCATCCAGTTGTCGAACTCTTGAGCCAGTTGGTAATTTATTTCGTTAAACGTGATATTGCGTCGAAATTCTGAGAGAATCGATAAGGTATATCTATGCTCTTTTCGAGTTTTGTGCTCTATTGATTGGTTAAGTTTAATTTCATTTTCATAGAAGTCAATAAACGAAGACGTGGAGATATTCTTTTTGAAAACATAATTTTCAAGTTTCGTAAGCGAAAACACTTTGTTTTCCGTTATTATTTTGTACTCATATTCTTCAATACTATTAATAGTGTTCTTTATAATTCTATTAATTTCGATATAACTGGGATTATTCTTTTTTACTTTTTTATTCTGCTCATCCCACTCGCCAGGCGCGATATAAATACCCGTTGACAGGAATTTCCGTTTTTTTTGACTTGGCAAATAGACGACTATTTGGATGAGTGCTCTGCCATCACTGTTGAGTTTATTTTTTCGATTGTAAACGATATTATATGTTGCTTTCTTTGCGGTATCCATCCGGTATCATGGTATCAAGTTAGTGCCACAAAGGTATCACAAATATGACAATCTTTGACAACTTTTGACAACTTTTTATTTTTCACGGAAGAAAAAAAACGCAGAAACCGTTTATTTTCCTGCACTTTGACAGTGTTTGACATGCTTTGACTGTCTTTGATATTCTTTAACCTGTCGGGGTGATGTGACTCGAACACACGACCCCTTGCACCCCATGCAAGTGCGCTAGCCAACTGCGCCACACCCCGATTTTAGGGGTGTAAAGGTAATCATTTTTATTGATAAACAAAATTCTTTTTTTACCTTTGTAAATAAATTTAACATTGCCGCTTACCATGAAACATTCTTTCACTATAATTGTCTTTGTATTGGCTATATTTAGCTTATCTGGATGCGACACTTCGCCAAAATCCGCCAAAGTGCCCAACAATCCTTACATCAGTGCATATACTTCAGGCGTTATTTCTGTTAACGCCCCGATCAGAATTCGTTTGTCGCAAGACCATACCGATTTTGAACAGAATGCCGCTATCGAGAAAAAATTGTTCGACCTCTCGCCCTCCGTAGCCGGCGAAGCCTATTGGTTAACGCCTACGACTATCGAATTTCGTCCGAAAGAAAGATTAAAAAGCGATCAGGTATATAAAGTTTCTTTTCATGTGTCTAATCTTATTGATGAAGCCAAGGGCGACAATAAAATATTCAAGTTTTCCGTCGCCACCATCAAACCGTCATTCATCACAAACATCGATCCGCTGGAATTACAGTATGAGGAAAGTCCCGGTACCTATGTGCTGAAAGGGGAAATATTAACCGCCGATTATATTGACCAGCATCAATTGGAAGAAGTTCTTGCCGCTACCGTAGCCGGGCAAAAAACAAAAATCCAGTGGAAGCACTTTCAAACGGAGAAGAAACATATATTCCACATTAATGACATTGTCACAAGCGACAAGCCGGCGAATATTATACTGTATTGGGACGGCAATCCGATAAACTATGCATACAAACAAAACGACACTGTTAGAATCCCCGTTGAGAATATATTTGAAGTGTTGGATGTGAAAGTAAATACACAGGAGCAATATATTCTTTGCACTTTTTCTGAACCGCTTGCCCGTCAAAAATTCGACGCCTACGTGCAACTCGGCGGCAGTGTGAGGCCGCGATTTAATGCGGTGGCCAATAATTTATACATTTACTTGTCGGGGGTTGCGAACCAATCTTTTAAAATAACAATCCGCGAAGGGTTAAAAAGCAAATCGAGCAAAATATTGATGGAAGACTACACCCAAACCGTCATTTTTGAAGATGCAAAACCTGCCGTTCGACTGACGGGCAAAGGCGTGTTGATGCCAAATTCCACCAACCTCACCCTGCCTTTTCAAGCTATCAACCTCAGCGCGGTAGATGTGCGCATTTACCACATTTTTGAAAACAACATCCTGCAATTCCTGCAAATCAATAATCTCGACAACAATAAAGAATTGCGGCGTGTAGGAAAGCCGGTGGTTTCCACAACCGTCAAATTGGGCGAAAGCAAAAAAGTAAATCTTCATCAGTGGAATACTTTTTCGCTCGACCTGGCCGAAATAATGACGCTCGAGCCCGGCGCCATTTACGAAGTGCGTATTTCTTTCAAGCGTTCCTATTCGCTCTACGGATGTAACTCCGGCAGCGCGGGATCGGAGAAAGAGAGCGAAAATATGACGGAGAACAATGACAATTATGAAGAAGAGGACGACGACGATTATTATTATTACGACTGGTACGAGCGGGACAACCCCTGTCATGACGCCTACTACAACTACAACCGTTTCATTACACAGAATGTAATTGCCACCAATCTCGGCATGATTGCCAAGCGGGAAAGCAACACCGGTTTGATGGTGGCCGTTAATGATCTAATCACCACCAAGCCGCTTAACGGCATAACCGTAACCGCCTATAATTACCAACAGCAAAAAATCACCGAAGGCCGCACCGACAATGAAGGCATTGTACACCTCATTCACCACGAGCGCCCCTATGTGATTGTGGCGACACAGGACAAGCAGAAAAGTTATTTGCGCGTGGACGACGGCGTATCCCTTTCTTTAAGCTCTTTTGACGTGGCAGGGGTGGAAATAAAAAAAGGAATTAACGGATTTATTTATGGAGAGCGGGAGGTGTGGCGCCCCGGCGACACTATTTTCCTGTCGTTCATATTGCAAGATGTAAATGAAACATTACCGTCAAACCATCCGGTGGTGTTTGAACTTTACAACGTGCAAAATCAATTGGTAAATCGCATTGTGCACACTGCGGAAGGCCACAGGATATACGTTTTCCCAAGCGCCACTACCCCCGATGCGCCTACCGGACGATGGGAGGCCAGAGTTACTGTAGGCGGCGTCACTTTTAATAAATCCATAAGGGTAGCCACCATCAAACCAAACCGCCTGAAGATTAATACCACGTTGGATGACGACGTGATTACCGGAAGTAAAAATATCGGCGGCGAGCTCGATGTGAAATGGCTGCACGGCGCTGACGCGCCCGGATTAAAAGCCGATATTACTGCACGATTTACTCCGCAGCCTACGGTTTTCAAAGATTTCCCGGACTACAATTTTGAAGACGTCACCAAAAGGGAAAGCAGTCCGGCGGAAAAAACATTTACCGGGCGCCTGAATGAAAGTGGCGTGATGCGCTTTACTATCCCCACCGACAGCAACGACGAAATGCCGGGCGCGCTTCAGGCGTCACTGAACATCCGTGTGTTTGAGGAAAGCGGGGATTTCAGCATCGACAACGCTGCCGTAAACATTATGCCCTATTCGTCGTATGTGGGATTGAAAGCGCCGAAAGGCGACGGCTACTACAACCGGCTGGAAACCGACAAGGACCAGGTTTTCGATGTGGTTACCGTGAACGAGAAAGGGGAGCCGGCAAGAAGGGAAGTGGAAGTCAACATCTACCGCACCGACTGGAGCTGGTGGTGGTCGTCCTCAAACAACAGTATAGCCAACTATACCTACAGCATCTACCAGAACAAAGTATATTCGACCCGGCTCACCACCGGCGCCGACGGCAAAGGTTCTTTCGATTTCAGGATTAACCGGCCCGAATGGGGAATGTTTCTGGTGCAGGTTATCGACAGGAAAAGCGGACACCGCATGTCGCAACGGATATATATCGACTGGTGGTATTACGGTCGCGGCGACAACCAGTCGGAAAGCGCGAATATGCTAACGTTTAACGCCGACAAGGCAAAGTATAATGTGGGCGAAAATGTGCGGATTTCCATCCCTTCCACCGCCGACGCCCGCGCTTTGGTGAGTTTGGAGACAGGCTCAAGGATATTGCAGACGTTCTGGGTAGAATGTAAAGACCGGAAAACCGACATTACCATTGCCACAACGCCCGACATGACGCCGAACGTGTATGTACACATCACCCTGTTACAACCCCATGCGCAAACCGGGAACGACTTGCCCATCCGCCTTTACGGCGTAATCCCCATTATGGTGGAAGACCCCAACACGCGCCTCCACCCTGTCATCAAAAGCCCTGATGTTATTCATCCCGACGAGCCTTTTACCATTCAGGTAAGCGAACAAAACAATAAAGAAATGAGCTACACGCTGGCCATTGTGGATGACGGATTGTTAGACCTTACGCATTTCAAAACGCCCAATCCGTGGGATTATTTCTTTAAACGGCAAGCGCTGGGCATACGCACTTGGGACGTCTATAACTTCGTGATGGGCGCTTATGGCGGAAAAATCGAACAAATCTTTGCCATCGGCGGCGATGGGGAATTCGGCCGGGACAAGAACAACACGAAAGCCAACCGCTTCAAACCGGTAGTAAAATTTGCAGGCCCCTTCACCCTGAAAGCCGGGAAAAAGGCGGAACATCAATTCACGATAAGCGACTATGTAGGCTCCGTACGCACCATGGTCATTGCAGGAACAAAATATGCATACGGCAGCGCCGAAAAAACCACGCCGGTACGTAGCCCGCTGATGGTGCAGGCCACTTTGCCGCGCGTGCTTGGCCCCGGCGAAACCGTCTCGCTCCCGGCCACCATATTCGCTATGGAAGACCACGTGAAAAACGTAAAAGTGGAACTCCTGGCCAACGACATGTTCGAGGTGCTGAGCGAATCAAGCAAAGATATCACCTTCAACAAACCGGGCGACAATACGGTGTATTTCAAAATACGCACAAAGCAGAAATTAGGATACGGGAACGTGAAAATCAAGGCGACCTCACACAATGAAAAAGCCGAGAACACCATTGAAATTGATGTACGCGCTTCCAACCCCGCTGTGGTAACCAGCGAAGAGAAAATTATTTCCGGCAACCAGTCGGCCGCCATAGCGTTAGATTTTCCGGGCATGGAAGGAACCAACACGGCCGAAATAGAAGTGTCGAGTATCCCGCCGCTCAACCTCGGCGAACGCTTAAATTACCTCCTCAGCTACCCGCATGGGTGTTTGGAACAAACCACTTCGGGCGCGTTTCCGCAGCTTTACCTCTCTGATGTGGTTGACCTCAGCGAAGCAAAGAAGACACAGGCGGAAAACAATATCAAATCGGCTTTAAACCGCTTAAAACTTTTCGTCACCGTATATGGTAACTTCAGCTATTGGCCGGGCGGAACGGGCTACAGCTGCAACTGGACAAACAACTACGCCGGACATTTTATGATTGAAGCCGAACGTAAAGGATACCACGTTCCCGAAGCCATGAAAGCGAACTGGATAGCTGCGCAACAAAAGGCCGCCAAAGAATGGCTGCCGGAAGACAACAGCCGCTACAGAATTTCACAAAGCGATTTTATACAGGCCTACCGGCTTTATGTGCTGGCGCTGGCCAAAAAACCGGAATTGAGCGCCATGAACAGGCTGAAAGAACGCAACAACATTTCACAACAGGCCAAATGGATGTTGGCCGGCGCTTACCTGCTGGCCGGGCAGCCCGAAACGGCAAAAAATATTATTCACGACGTCCCCACATCTGTGGCGGCGTATGACGGTTCTTCGGAAACCTACGGTAGCCACACCCGCGACGAAGCCATGATATTGGAGATACTGACTTTGCTCAACGACAGGGAAAATGCATTTTTGTTGGCCAAACGCATTTCCGAAACGATGAACAGGCCTGTGTGGATGAGTACGCAGACCACCGCCTACTGCCTGTTGGGACTGTCGAAATATGCCGCTACCACAAACGGTGAAAT
>JAIRMK010000115.1 GCA_031258755.1 Prevotellaceae bacterium | reverse complement strand
ACGCCGGAGCAGGTTCATCAAGCCGCATAGAGAAAATAAAAAATATACGATAAACAATGAATAAAAATCAACAAATAAAATCAATTATTAACTGTCAACTTTTTTTAGGACGTGACAATGATGGATGATGTAAGAACCGATAGAGAAACCAAAATGACACAGAAAGACACAGATAAATGCGCTTCGCGCGATAAAGCCGCTGCGCCGCCTGATAAACGCGTTTTTTTCATGATATTGTTTATTTAAAGATTTAAAGATTATGACGGGTGGGATGGTGCGGGACGATTCCCCGGTGCCGGGGAAAGGCAAAACAACCCTGCGGGACGGTTCCGTCACGAGGACGAAGCAATCTCGCGCGAAGCGCTCGTCATTGCGACTGCGAGCTTGCGAAGCAGGAAGCAATCTTCCGGCCGCGAAGCGGCTTTATCGCGCGAAGCGCATTTATCTGTGTCTTTCTGTGTCATTTTGGTTTCTCTATCGGTTCTTACATCATCCATCATCCTTCATCCATCTTAGTTCTTCACTAAATTCTTTAATTCGCGCAGGGCGTCGAATGCTTCGAGCGGCGAGAGGGACTCGAGGTTGATCCGGTCTAAGGCATGGCGCAAAGCGGCCAGCGCGGGGTCGTCAAGTTGAAACACCGACATCCGGACATCGTCCCCTTTGGGAAGGGATGAAGAGAGGTGGTTCTTCTCCAATTTTTTCAACATGTTATCGGCGCGCGCCACCACAAGTTGCGGCATGCCCGCCATCCGCGCCACGTGAATACCGAAGCTGTGCGCCACGCCACCGCGTTGCAGCGTGCGCAGGAACACCACACGGTGGTCTAATTCCTTCACCGACACATTGTAGTTTTTGATGCGCGGGAAAAGTTCTTCCATCTCGTTGAGTTCGTGATAATGTGTAGCGAACAACGTCTTGGCTTTCGCTGTGGGGTGTTCATGGATATATTCCACAATGGCCCAGGCGATGGATATGCCGTCGTAGGTGCTGGTGCCGCGCCCGATTTCATCAAGCAGGATGAGCGAGCGGTCGGACAGGTTGTGCAGGATGCTGGCGGTTTCGTTCATTTCCACCATGAACGTCGACTCGCCCTGCGAGATGTTGTCGGAGGCTCCCACGCGGGTGAATATTTTATCTACCACGCCGATGTGCGCCGCCGTCGCCGGCACGTAACAGCCGATTTGCGCCAACAGCACAATGAGCGCCGTTTGCCGCAACAGCGCGCTCTTGCCCGACATGTTCGGCCCTGTGATAATGATAATCTGCTGTTCGGTGCGGTCGAGCCACACGTCGTTGGCCACATATTGTTCGCCGGGCGGCAGCATCTGTTCAATCACCGGATGCCGCCCCTGCTTGATGTCGATGACCTCGCCATCGTCTACCACAGGCTTGCAGTAGTTGTGCTTCCGCGACAGTTCGGCGAACGACAGCAAACAGTCGAGCTGCGCCACCAGCGATGCATTCAACTGCACCGGCGTGATGTAATCGAGCAACGACAACACCAAATCGCTAAACAACTGTTGTTCGATAGCCAGTATTTTCTCTTCGGCGCCTAATATTTTGGACTCATACTGTTTCAGTTCTTCGGTAATATAACGCTCGGCGCCCACGAGTGTTTGCTTGCGAATCCATTCGCGCGGCACTTTATCTTTATGGGTATTGCGCACTTCGATGTAATAGCCGAACACGTTGTTGAACGCCACTTTCAGCGAAGTTATACCGGTGCGTTGAGCCTCCTGTTGCTGGATGTTGAGCAGGTAATCTTTACCATGGCGCGAGATATTGCGCAAGTCGTCAAGTTCTGCATTTACGCCTTCGGCTATGACCGTTCCCTTGCCGATTTGGTTGACGGGCTCGGGTGCCAGCTCTTTCGTTATGCGTTGCACCATGCTTTCGCACTCATTAAGCTGCTCTCCGATTTTCCGTAAAGTGGGTTCTTCCGCTTTTTTGCACGCCTGCTTTATGGGTTTCAGCGCCAGCAGCGCACGTTTCAGCTGCACCACTTCGCGCGGCAGGATACGTCCGGCCGCCGCCCGTGAAATCATACGTTCCAAGTCGCCTATTTCGTAAATGTTCGACTTCATTTCCTCGCACAATTCCTCATGTTGCAGGAAATAATCCACCGTGTGAAGACGTGCATTGATTTGCTGTACTTCTTTCAACGGCATGCCTATCCAGCGCTTCAGCAGGCGGGCGCCCATCGGCGAGATGGTTTTGTCGATTACGTCGGCCAGCGTGCGTGCGTTTTCGTGCGGCGAATAAAACAGTTCGAGGTTGCGCACGGTAAAGCGGTCGAGCCACACGTAGCGGTCTTCGTCAATACGCGAGATGGCGGTGATATGTTTCAGCCGGTCGTGTTGCGTAAGTTCGAGGTAGAACAGCACCGCTCCGGCCGCCACAATGCCCAGCGACAATCCTTCCACGCCAAAGCCTTTCAGCGAGGCGGTCTGAAAGTGCGTCAGCAGCTTGTCGCGCGTCGCTTCGGGCGAATACGCCCATTCGTCGAGTTTATACGTATAGTATTTCGTGCCGAAGTATTCGGCGAAAAGTTTATCCTGTTCTTTTTTGTGCAACACTTCTTTCGGCAAGAAACTCGCCAATAGTTTGTCCACGTAATCAATGCTGCCTTCGGCCGCATGAAATTCACCTGTGGAGATATCGAGGAAAGCCACGCCCGCCCTGTCCTTTTCGATATACACCGACGCCAGAAAATTATTCTCGCGGTGCGAGAGAATTGTGTCGTGGTAAGAGATGCCGGGCGTCACTAGTTCGGTGATGCCGCGCTTCACAATCTTCTTTGCCGCTTTCGGGTCTTCGAGCTGGTCGCAGATGGCCACGCGCTTGCCCGCGCGCACCAGCTTAGGCAGGTAGGTATCGAGCGCATGATGCGGAAACCCGGCCAAATTCACTTCGCTGGCGCTGCCATTGCCGCGTCGCGTAAGCGTAATGCCCAGAATTTCGCTGGCCGTCACCGCGTCGCTACCGAATGTTTCATAAAAATCGCCTATGCGGAAAAGCAGTATCGCATCGGGATGCTTCGACTTAAAGAGGTTGTACTGCTTCATGAGCGGCGTTTCAACAGCAAATAATTGCCCTTGTGTATTTTTTGCAGCCATAATTAGGTGCAAATTTACATGAAAAATTTGGATTTTACTACAAGGGCAAAGAAGTTATAGGAGTAAAAACGCTTAATTAGTCACATTAATGTAATTAGTCACATTAGCACATTAAAGGTAGAACGCCCCGGTCAGGGATTTGTATTCGGGGGTGTAGCCGGCGCCGTGCGACAAACGAATAACCAGCGAAGACTCCCGCAACGGCGCCGGCTCCCGGGCAAACAAGAGCAGCAGGCGCTTCGGCGGCTTTCCGGCAACGGCGTACACGGCGGTCTTCTGCGTGCAGTAGAAGCCGGCGGCGGCGGCCTGCGCCACAAAGAGTTCCCCCTCCACGCAAGGCAATATCACGCTTAAGCGACCGCCGGGCGCTAACAGCGTGGCGGCGCCATCGAGCAGGGCGGCGTAAGGCAAGGTGGCGGCGTGCCGCGTTATCAGGCGTTTCTCGTTGGTGGGCTGTAGGGCGTTGACAAAGTAGGGCGGGTTCGACACGATAAACTGGTAGCGGGCGGCGGCGGCCTGCGCAAACTGCTGAAACGACGTGTGGATAACCTGTATGCGTGCACTCCACGGACTTTGTTGCACGTTGGCCGCCGCCTGCCGCACCGACGCCGCGTCTATTTCTACCGCGTCAATCAGGAGGCGGGCGTTGCGCTGCGCCAGCATCAGGGCAATCACGCCGGTACCGGCGCCCACGTCGAGCGCCCGCCCGGGCTGCTCCGCCGGCGTCCACGCACCCAGCAGCACGCCATCGGTATTCACCTTCATGGCCGCGCCGGACTGCTGCACGGTAAATTGCTTGAATCGAAAACAAGTGTTTGACAAGGGGAGTTAAGAGTTATGAGTTAAGAATTACGATTTAATGATTTAACAACTAACCATTAATCATTAACCCATGCCTATTGCAGTTTTAAATGCGGATAAGGAAAGTAATTTTAAAGAATGTCCGGCAGCAGGAACGGCAAGCACTTTTTTATCACCCGAAACAAGGTAATCGGAATAGCTTTGATATGCCAAATCAAAAAGATAATTATCTTTCGGGTCAGGACATTGATTAAAAACAGCTCGTGTGGAAAAATGTTCGGCAAGTAGTTCTACAAACAAAACATATTCCGTTGTGCCGTTTGGAAAATATTTTGCAAATTTCGGACGATTTATCACTTCTTGCAATTCCGA
This sequence comes from Prevotellaceae bacterium, assembly GCA_031258755.1. Lineage (GTDB taxonomy): Bacteria > Bacteroidota > Bacteroidia > Bacteroidales > UBA932 > JAIRLC01. The sequence goes on along the minus strand of JAIRMK010000115.1, from coordinate 1,058 downwards.
CATTAATTGTGCCGAACGATAGAAAAGCACATCGTTGTTGTCTACCATATCAATTATTTCTTCGGATTTGCCGGTAAGGAAATAACTTATCCAAATATTGACATCAAATACGGTTTTGTTTTTCATAATGCTCTTTTCTTAATGCATTTACTTCGTCAACTATTTCCTGCATGGTGATTTTATTTTCAAGCACCGTGCTGTCTAGTTTTTGTGCCATAGCCCGCAAATATATTGTTTTCAAGCCTTGTTCCAACATCTCGGGCTGACTGCGTTTCAGCGTCGAAACATAATAGTTGATGCGTTGTGTTCGATTTCTTCTTTCAAGCATTGCTTCCATAATTGATATTCTTTTTGATACCGGCTACAAATTTACATGAAAAATTTGGATTTTAGCACAAGGGCAAAGAAGTTATAGGAGTTAGGAGTTACCTGCTTTGTTGTTCTCTGCGTAATTTATAATCGGCGGAAGCTTCCCGCAAAGTGGAAATATACTTTTGTTTGTCTTGCAAATACAATTCGTTCATTTCTGCACGAACATTGCGTACAAATTCCATTACATGGAATTCTTTGTCCTGCTTATTCTTTTTCATATATCAGTTCCTTTGGAGTTATTATATTTATAATTGAATAGCCAAATTTCAAGTTGATGGCGTTATACTGCCGAACACGAAAGAAGTTGACCATGTGTTTAAAGTTCCAACTCACTAAACCATCTGCCTTCAAAATGCTTGCAATGGCAATGTGTTGGGCATCAGAATAGCATTTAGACGTTAACGCGCCTTCTTGTACGTATCTGTTTGCCAGCAATAGCTGTTCATCTGTTATCTCTACTACTTCAAGGAATGCAGCAGGTATTGTTGTCGGTAAATCCCGAACGATTTCCGGTGCTGTTTGCAATTCTTTAAGCGTTACATCCGACAGGATAAGCGTAAACAGTCCCTGTTTTGCCTGCTCAAAAAAAGGAACAGTACATGCCGAAAATTCCGTATCATTAAAGCCTCCCCAAACGGATGTGTCCACGTAGAATTTCATCATATTCCTTTTATTTCCCGCAAATA
>JAIRMK010000015.1 GCA_031258755.1 Prevotellaceae bacterium | reverse complement strand
GGACTACGTGAGCACAGATACTCTTTTCTACGCCGCCAACAGGGCGCTGGCTGCACTTGGAAAAGGTCTGTTCATTAACTACTCTCATATTGCCGCTTAATTTTGATTACTTACTTATTTATATACCCACCAATATGGTTTCAGGCGGTAGTCAGAATGCCGATATTACATTCGAAATACACAGTAATGTAACATTGATTGGAGGTTATCCTGCAAATGCAACCGACGGCGCAGTTTCCGATCCGGAAAACAATGAAACTGTCCTCAGTGGAAATAAGGAATTTTATCATACAGTAACGATTACTGCTCCTGTGGAAAACGGCAAAAAAGTAACTATCCAGAATATTTCCATAAAGAACGGACTGGCAGGAACTTCAACCGCAGGGACAATCAATATAAACGGAGCTGTTTACCGCCGTTCGTACGCCGGAGGTATGATGATCGGTAAATCAACTGTCGATGTCATCGGCTGTAAAATTACCGAAAACGAAAGCCAGCAACATGCCGCAGGTGTTTATGTGTTTGCAGGAGCCAATGTGAATTTCATCAATAGCGATATCACAGGTAATAAAGGTATAGTGCAAAGTTCGAATGGCGGAGGTATATTCAATGAATCGTCAACTGTTTATATGATAAATTGCAATATTACAAATAATACCGTTTGGGGCGTTGGCGGAGGAATTTACACATACAGCACCGATACACCAACTTATCTATACTTGTACAATTCGACCGTTGCTTATAATTCGACAAATGCCGGATCTTCAACAACACGCAGGGGAGGGGGATTCTATGTGCGTGAATTCTCGCGTGTACAAATAGTAAACTCTACGTTCTATGCCAACAGAAGTGGCTACGGCGGAGGCATCAGTATATACGGAGCTGCGGGTAAAGAGGCGTATGTAGATATGATAAGCAGTACGGTATTCAATAATTATGCTATAAACAATACAGCAGGAGTAGATGTTCTTGCCAGTACCACACTGAAAGCATATAATTCCATCATATCGGGTAATGATGCCCCTTCATATCCCGATATCCAGTCGGTAACTAATACCACTACTCACTCTTATATGGTAATAGGTAACCAAATATTGGATGCTTCGGGCACAGTCGTGATTGGACAGACATTTGATCCATTAACCATGTTGGGCGGACTTACGAATAATGGCGGACGCACTGAAACAATCATGTTGTCAATTTCGTCTCCGGCGGCTACATTGGGTATGACATCAACATTACTGGAAACATTGGTTTCCCAATATACCCCTTCTATAGATTTGGATGTAGTCACGAAAGATCAAATCGGCAATTCTCGTTCCGGAACATCGGCAATAGGTGCTGTAGTTCCTAAATAAATAAGAATTTTTGGAAAACGAATATATCCTGAGTCTTTTCGGCTTAGGATATATTATTTTGGCATAAAGCCCGTAAAGGATGTTATCTTTGGCCGAGTCCTGAAGGCTACAAAACGGCTTCCTTAAGTATAAGTAAATATTCGTTCATCCGTATGTAATTTAGAAAATTTTATATACCTTTGTTTTCGAAAAATTACTTGTGCCGTGAATTATAGGGACTTATTGATTACATTGGGCTTTAGCCCCAAAGAAGATACTGTAGATGTCCTTGTGAAAAAATATCAACAAGCGGCGAGCTATAGTGTTGAAGTGAATATTGAAAAACAGGTGATTAGTTATGGTAATCGTATTTTATCCGATCCTGCCGGGCATGGAACTTCTGGACGACTAGATAATTTGCGTAATCCGTGATGACGGGACAGCATATCTGTTAATATAATGCAAAACTTATGGCAAAGCTTTTACCCGCATGAAAAAAGACGGCAGACAACTTTTTACCTATTTCAAATTCAGTAACAAGCCTGATATTATTATGCTGAAAACACTATTAAACAAATAACTATGAAACAAACATGTATTTTTATGGCTACGGTACTTTTGGGTATCACGTTGGCCTCGTGCGGAAGCACGCAAGAACTTCCCGCTGTGCTGAAGGCACACAAGGACAAAGCCTCGTTTACGAAAATAAACAATGGCGCGGTTCAACCTGTTGCGCTGTTCAATGGGAGCGACTTCACAGGTTGGTACACCTACACCCAGGCCCATGGGAAAAACAACGATGTGGAAAAAGCCTTTACGATAGAAGACGGCATACTGCACTTTGCCGGCGAAAGCATGGGATACCTCTGCACGAATGGCGCATACAAAAACTATTACCTGCGTGTTGTGTTCCGCTGGGGCGAGAAGAAATACGCGCCACGTGAAAATGCCCCGCGCGACAGCGGAATTCTCTATCATTTCTCCGAAACGGCGGAAGACGGCCTTTGGCCGGTGTCGGTGGAGTGTCAGGTGCAGGAAAACGACTGCGGCGACTATTATTTGGTCGGGGGAACGACGCTCGACTCCCCAAACAGCCGCCCCGAAGGACAATCCCACCGGGTAGTGCGTACCGCGAACTTCGAAAACCCGGCGCCGGCATGGAACACCATCGAAATTATTTGCACGGATAACACCTCCGAGCATTATGTAAATGGGCAGAA
>JAIRMK010000051.1 GCA_031258755.1 Prevotellaceae bacterium | reverse complement strand
GATGAATTTGGCATGAATGCCGGCATCGGTCTTATTGCCAGCCGCCTCGCCCTGCAAGGGCCGCTGGCGCCCGGTCGCGCCACTTTCCTGCTTACCGGACGACGCACGTATGCCGATGTTTTCCTTCCTTTGTCCACAGACAAATCTTTGCATGATGTGTCGCTTTATTTCTATGATTTGAATGCTAAGGTGCAGGCCCGGATAGACCATAAAAATTTCCTGTCGTTTACCGGTTATTACGGTCGCGACAAATATGGCGGCGGTGAAATAGGGATTGGCTTTGGAAATATGGCCGGCACCCTGCAATGGAAACATTTGTTTTCCGAAAATATTTACCTGCAAACCGAATGGTTGGGCAGCGGTTATGATTACCTTATGTCCGCCGACTCTCCGGCGCTTGTAGCCGAATGGAAAGCCGGCATTTACAATATGGGTGCGCGGGCTGATGTGATCTGGCTTTCCGGAAATGACTCTTTTCGCTTTGGTTGGGCTACCGATTATAAATGGTTCAAGCCGGGGAATGCTTATGCCATTACGGATGGATCCAGTGAATACGCCATCAATATTGCTAAAAAGCAGGCATGGGAAAATGCCGTTTATTTTTCCGGACAGCATACGCTTTTTGAACGGCTGACCTTGAAATACGGCCTGCGGGCTACACGGTTTGACAATGTTGGCCCTACTACCGAATACCGGGTGGACGGCAATTATGTGCTGGTGGACTCTTTGCGCGTTCCTTCCGGAAAATTTTATAACCATTATTATGGGCTTGAGCCGCGTGTGGGCATGACTTATGTGTTTAGTGATGCGGTGTCTGTAAAAGCCTCGTATTCGCGCACCATGCAGTTTATACATCTGCTTTCTACCTCTACGTCCGGCTCTCCGCTTGAGATATGGGTGCCTTCAAACCGTACGATTAAGCCCGAAACGGCGCACCAGTTGGCGGCCGGTGTATTTGCCAATGTATGGGATAATCGTTTTGAAGTTTCTCTGGAAGCCTATTACAAGTCGCTTCGTCATGTGATCGACTTTAAAGACCATCCGCATGTGGTGATGAATAACATTATAGAAACAGAGATCAGGATGGGATCAGGTACGAACTATGGGCTTGAATTTATGGTTCGGAAAAATACCGGTAACCTCACCGGATGGCTTAGCTATACTTATTCCCGCGCATTCAGGAATGTCCCTGAAATTAATGATGGGAAGGATTACTCAGCCCCGTACGACCGGCCGAACACTGTCAATATTGTGCTTTCTTACGCTTTTACTGAACGGCTTACCATGTCGGCCAACTGGGTGTATAGTACCGGTCAGCCTGTTACTTTCCCTGAGGCCCGTTATCTTTTCGGTTACGATTATATCCCGGTCTATACCGCCCGAAACACTTACCGTTTCCCCGATTATCACCGCATGGATGTGTCGCTTGACTGGCAGCTCGGGAAGTTGACGCCTCATAAGAAATGGCGCCATGCGTTGAATTTTTCCATTTACAACCTCTATGGCCGCAAAAATCCATGGACTATTAATTTTAAAACGGACGCCGATACCAATAGCCAATATGCACAAATGACTTATCTGTTCAGTGTGGTGCCTTCTATAACCTATACGTTAAGTTTTAATATGAAATAAATCATGCGTAATTTTTTTATTCTGATATCCTGTCTCCTTTTGTGCGCCGCCTGTACGGAACGGATGAATATAATCACCGATAATGCTGCGCCGCGCCTGGTGATTACCGGTTATATTACTACCGACGCCATGCAGCATGTCATCTCCGTTTCGCGAACTATCGGTTATTTCGGAAATGAGGAGATTAAAACTTATTCCGATGCCATTGTGAAAATAAATGAAGCGCGTTTATTTTCGTTGGGTGACGGTCGATATGCCACAAATGCATCGTTCGTTGGTGTACCGGGGGAAACCTATGTGTTGGATGTGGAACTTGACTTCGACGGAAATGGTATTCCCGAACACTATACTGCCCAAACTACAGTTCCGGCCATGCATGTCCTTGATTCTGTTACATTGCGTTTGGCTACGTCAACGACCAAAGACTCTGTGTGGTCTATTTTCGCCCATTTTCAGGACCAGCCCGGCCCTAATACCTTTGGCGCACATTTATACATTAACGGTATGAAATATACCGATAAAATTCAACGTTATTATGTCAATGTTTTTGGTGAAACTGCGGCGGAGAGACAATATATCAACTTCCCGGTTTTCTTTATTCAGGAGGAGCTGGGTTGGGACGAAGATGAGAAAATCCACCTCTATACCGGCGATACAATTACTTTTGAGTTGAATGTACTGAGCCGGGCGTATTATGATTTCCTGCGTGCGGCGAAACGTGAGATAAATGGCGGCAATCCCCTGTTTGCCGGCCCGCCTGCCAATGTGCCCGGAAATATTAGCGGTGGCGCACTGGGTATTTTCGGCGCTTATACCATTAGCCGGCAGTCTGTCGTTTTAGAAGAAGAATACGGCTTTCCGCAGCGTCCTTAATAATTGTTGAGTTGTTGAAATGTTGAGTTGTTGATAAACAGTTCAACAGTTAATAGGTGCGGAAGACAATGATTTCCCCTTTTTCAAAAAGCAGGCTGAAACGGTTACCCAACGCTTCATTCAATGTCCCTTTCCACCACGAGTCGAACACTGCGTTCCGTAACGGATATTTTAATCCTTCCGAGTTGATGCGCAGATGTGGCGTCATGCAAAATACGGAAACCTGTTGCCCCGCGTGGCTTTCGAGTGTTGCGGATGCAAGCAGCGGCGTAAACCGTCCATGGTCGGTAAGCATTTCCACCTCACGGAACATTGTTGCATAGTCGGCCAGCAGTGCAATGTTCGCGATACTGTGGTCGTCACGTTCGCCGGTGGCGCCCACGATGCGCACGTCCGTTACGCCGTGCGCCACGCAGAAATGAACGGCTTTCGTCAGGTCGTTCGTGTCCTGTTCGGCCGAAGGGTGAAGGATGTGGGCATATTGTTCGGCATGCAGGGGGGTGATACTGTCCATGTCGCCGACAATGTAGCCGGGCTTCAATCTGTGTGCCACGATTTTTTTTACAGCGCCGTCGCAGCACACGATAGTGCCCGCGTCCCGCAACGCTTTCAGGGGGACGTCGTGCTGCGGGAAACAGCCGTTGGCTACAATCACTGCCGGAGCCGGGAATTTTATGCCATTCATTGTCGTGAGTCTTGGTTTAGACTACAAAGATAGTAAAAGAGGAATAGAAGATTTTTTGATTAGTTCATTTTTTATGCTATATTTGTAACAAATTATGTGATAGCTCAATTTGTCCAATTGGAGCTTAATGTGTTTTATGTAAATATGAAAAATCATTTGTACATTGTGTTGCCGGCTTATAACGAAGAAGCGAATATCGGAAAGCTTTTGGACAGCATAAGTTGCTGTTTGCCGGATGCGGGTATAGATAATTATGAAATAGTGGTGGTGAATGACGGCAGCGTTGACCGCACGATGGAAATATTAAAGGATTACGCGCAGCGACTGCCGTTGAAAATTGTACAGCATGAAAAAAATAAAGGATTAGGGCCAACCATTCGCGACGGCCTTTTGTTTGCGTCAGAGGCGGCTTCCGACGGTGATATTATTATCACCATGGATGCGGACGACACCCATACGCCGGGACTTGTTTACCGCATGGTGAACACAATTCGTGAAGGTTATGATGTGGTGATTGCATCGCGCTACCGGAAAGGCGCACGGGTGTATGGCCTCTCGTGTGGACGGCGGTTGTTGAGTTTGATGGCTTCTTATATCTTTCGTCTTCTTTTGCCGATTAAGGGCGTGAAGGATTTTACCTGCGGTTATCGCGCCTATCGTGCAAGGGTGCTTAAGGAAGCCTTTGCAAAATATGGCGATCGTTTTATCGATCAACAGGGGTTTCAGGCCATGGTTGATATTATTTTGCAGCTGCGTTCCATGAATGTGATTTTTGGTGAAGTACCGTTTATTTTACGTTATGACATGAAACAGGGAACCAGCAAAATGAATGTGAAGGTTACAGTTATGAAAACCTTGAAACTTATTCTAAAACGCAAATTTGCTAACAAATTATAAATATAGAAGGTGAAAAAAAATAATTTTCATTGGAATTATTACATATTGGCGGTAGCCCTGCTCACGGTCATTGGATTTATCGTCAGAATTTATAATTTGGATTATTTGACCTTGTGGGTTGATGAATATGTGCATGCGAACAGGGCCAGGTTCTGGCCCGAACAGCCGCTGTTTACCGATGATAATAATGGTATTTTGCTAACCATGTTTATTATTCCGTTGTTTAAACTGTTCGGCGCTACGGCTTTTTGGGCACGTTTCCCCAGCGTGATTTTCGGTGCGTTGTCCATCCCCTTGTTATATGTTTTCGGAAAGCGATATTTTAATAAGCAGGTAGGGCTGTTTGCCGCCATTTTCCTTACATTCTCGGAGTATTTCGTGTTCTGGTCGCGTGTAGCTCGTAATTATGCTATTTTCCTGTTCTTCTTTTTGGCACTGGCTTATTTTTTGGGGAAGTGTTTGGATGTAAAAGATGAATATAAAAAATCGGGAAATAAACTGTTGGATTATTTCCGCTTGACGCCCAGAAACGCATTGTATGCCGCGGGATGTCTTATCCTGACTTTTATGTCGCACCAATTGGTTTTTTTGGTTATATATGCCATTGGATTTTACCACTTGGTGATTTTTATCAGGAAACTACTGTTGAAAAAAGCCTCGTTTGGCTGTATCAATGCCGTAGTGTCGTACCTGTTTGTTGTTTTTTGTGTTATTGCCTTTGTGCCGGACGTGCAGGCGTTTATCAAATCATTATTGACGGTGTTTTTACCTGAGCGGATAGCCGTATGGGTATTGCCCGACTTGGCGCGTTTGGCACAGTTATTCGCCACGGAACCTTTTAAAAGTTTTTCTATTTATTTTAATGTTCTTCGCGAAGATTATAATTTAATCTACATAACCGGTTTCGCGGGTTTGGTTTGGAGTTGGTTCAGGTATGGCAAAGCAGGCATTTATGTGTCGTCATTACTGGTTGTCGTATTCCTGTTGATGAGTTTTATATACAGGGAGCCCGCCTTGCCCCGTTATTTGATTTTTATTTATCCGTTGTTTCTTATTGGAATGGCGGTAACCTGTAATGAGCTGGTGGTTTTTTGTACAAGTAGAATTAAAGCGGCTACCGGCAAGAGAATAATCACCGGCGCTTTTTTTATATTGGCTGTATTGCTGTCGCCGGTGCATGACAGTGTGGCCATGGTTGCCCGTAAGGAACATGGCAGGGTTGTTCCGTTTGCTTTTTCGCAATGGTTTTTTGCCGATTGGCGATCAACGTTGAATAGTGTTAATAACATGATAGGCCCTGATGATATTATAATGGCTACAATCACAAATTATCCCTCATTTTATCTAAACCGGCCGACTTATCAATTCCGGCAAAAATACTATAATACCACTACGCATCGTTATGAATTTTTACCGATCGATACGGTCAATGTGAATGCCTGTTCATTGGAAGCATTGGAGCGTTTATACCGCGAACATAAAACCGGATGGCTCTTTGCTGATTACTATCTTCAAGGTGCGCTTACCGATCCGGCGGCGCGTGATTTTATTATCCGTAATACCAATTTTATGTATGCACAGAGTAATGCGTATGTGAAAGTGTTTTATTGGAATCATGATATTCCCCGCCAATATTCTAATGACATAGCCGAATTGCTCACGCCTATGTATAATGCCGGTCCGCAATTTAGTTTTAATGTCACAAAAATAGATCCCCGTGGAATGCGGTTATGGCTGGAAGCGGAGGGTGTGCACTTTGACAATGAGTTGATCATTGTTTTAAATAAACGCCAAATAGGTCTGCTTAAAAAACAAGGAGAAAACGCATCAAGCAACCGACAATCGTATGTCTTGGATCTTCGCGCCAACTTGTTTAAAGAAGGGGAAAATACTATACAATTTGTGTATAATACCAATATCAGAGGATTGAAGGATGGTAAAATTGCAATTTGTAGTATGGCGTTCAGGCCATATCCGTAAACTCTTTAAACCCTGCAAGGAAGTCTTTGACGGGAAGCCGTTTTTTTCCTGATAACTGTAAGTCGAGAATATATATGTAACCATCACGGCAAGCCACTTTCAGGTAGCTTTTCCGGTCGCTTTCTATGGCGCCCGGCTGTAGATTGTGGGGGACAATTTCGGGTGTAGTGGAAAATATTTTAAGGAGCAGGTTGTTATTTGCCCCTTTCATTTCGGTAAAAGCAGCAGGGTAGGGGCTTAGGCCGCGTACCAGATTGTGGATATCACGTGCGCTGTTATTCCAGTTAATCCGGCAAGTTTCTTTGTATATTTTCGGCGCGGGACGTAAATCGTTTAAGTGAGGTTGTGGTGTGGTTTGTAGCGTCCCGCTTGCAATGGCGTCGAGCGTTTTACAGACTAACGGCGCCCCCATTTCCATGAGCCGGTCGTGGAGCCGGCCTGCGTTTTCCTCTTCTCCGATAACTGTTTTTTCGCTGAAAGCAAGTCGTCCGGTGTCTATTTCATGATCAAGGAAAAAAGTGGTTACACCCGTTTCGGTTTCTCCGTTAATGATTGCCCGGTTAATGGGTGCGGCGCCGCGGTATTGGGGTAAGAGCGAGGCGTGCAGGTTAAATGTGCCGTATTTCGGCATACTCCACACCACTTCGGGCAACATGCGGAACGCCACTACCACAAAGACGTCGGCGTTCCACCGGCGCAGCTGTTGCAGAAAAATTTCATCGCGTAATTTTTCAGGTTGCAACACCGGAATACCTTTTTCGATCGCTAATTGTTTCACCGCCGAGCACTGTATTTGTTGCCCGCGTCCGGCAGGTTTATCGGGAACGGTCACTGTGCCGATAATATTATAGCCCTTTTCTGTTAAAGGTTTCAGCACGCCGGCGGCAAAAGCGGGCGTGCCCATGAATACAATGCGTAAGGGATTATTCACGTTTTTTTGTAAAGATTTTGGAGATTTTTTTTAAGTAATCGATATAGCGGTCGGTATTAAATAGCGCCGAGTCGGTAGTGGCCTTATAGGTTAAGAAAATGCCCATGGGCAGCAATACAAAACTCGACAGCCAGATGCCCATGGCCGGATCTAATACGCCGTCACGCGCCAGTTTTTTCCCTGAAATATCGACCACCCAATATGCCGTAAAGAAGAAAATGGACACCACGGTGGGCATGCCTAATCCGCCTTTGCGGATAATGGCGCCCAGCGGTGCGCCGATGAAAAAGAAAATAAGACAGGCGATAGACAAGGTGAATTTGCGATGCCATTCTATATCGACACGCCGTTTTTGATAATCGACCTGTTCATAATTTGCAAAGTGTATTTCGTTTTGCGACAGCGCTTGCGATATGCGGTGAAGCGCTCCGTTTACCGCGGTTACTTTTTGTTCTGCAGGCAACAGGGTAAAGAGCGAGTCGCAATTTACGGTGTAGATATACTTCTCGCGGAACGTCTTCAACGTATCAAATTCCTGTGTGCGTGCAAATGCGGCTTTGTATTTGAAATCCGAAGCATAAACATTCGTCATGTTGTGTTGTAGCAATGTCAGCGAATCGTTAAGGGTATTTAATTCCTGTAAACTTTTCATTTGCGCCTGTTCCTTGAAACGCTCATTGTCGCTACGTTTAAATTCGTAGTTTTGCAGTGGGATCAGCACCTCCTGTTCCGAAAAATGTCGCTTTTGAAAAGGATAAATGCTGTCGCCTGTTTGTTGTTTGTCGTCTTCATACGTGTAGCCGTGGAATAGCTTCACAATGATGTAGGTTTTATCGCCGGTGAATTTCAGGTAGCCCGAGTCGGCGCGGGTAACGGAAACGTTGCCCCTCTTGTCGGTATGGTCATACAGTATCATGTCATACATCAGCTGTGTATGTTCATCTTGCCGTTCAATCCTTAAGCTGTAATCTTCAATGCCGTTGTAGAAAACCCCGGTAGGGATTTTAATTTCCATACGTTTTTGACGAATGTCGAACATCAATGAACTGATTTGAAGATTAGCGTATGGAATAAGGCTGTTTGCCACAAAAAATGCGACAATTGAAATAAGCACCACCAAGCCCATTAGCGGCCTCATAACACGTTGTATGGACATGCCCGCAGCTTTCATGGCCAACAATTCGTTGCTTTCACCCATATTTCCCATGGTCATGATAGATGACAGTAACGTGGACAACGGAAGCGCCAACGGGATGAAAGTGATTATTCCCCAAAATAGAAATTCGCCAATTACCATTAATCCTAATCCTTTACCAACCAAGTCATCGATATGTAGCCACAGGAATTGTAACATCAACACGAACAGCACCACGAAAAAGGTCAGCAGCATGGGGCCGAGATAGGAAGTCAATATGTAACGGTCGAGCCTTTTCATTTGATAATGGTGTCAATTAATTTTTCATTGGCGAGATTTGGCATGGTCACGCGGAGTAGCGGTGTGCGTTGCATTTCGCGGGTTATGGTGAGCATGGCGCCGCTGTTACGCGCCCAGCTGCGGCGGGCAATGCCGTTGTTTACATCCCACAGTAACATGTTGCGGGCGCGTTGTTGCGCTTCTTTGGTTCCATCTAATGTGAGGCCGAAACCTCCGTTGATTACTTCGCCCCAGCCCACGCCTCCGCCGTTGTGCAGCGATACCCAGGTGGCGCCGCGAAAGGCGTCGCCAATCACATTCTGCACGGCCATGTCGGCGGTGAACGACGATCCGTCGTAGATATTTGAGGTTTCGCGATACGGCGAATCGGTGCCCGACACGTCGTGATGATCGCGTCCCAGCACCACCGGTGCACTGATTTTTCCTTTTCCAATGGCGGTGTTGATCGCTTCGGCGATACGTATGCGCCCTTCGTTGTCGGCATACAGGATGCGGGCTTGCGAGCCTACTACCAGGTTATTTTTTTGCGCTTCACGAATCCACCGAATATTGTCTTCGAGTTGTGGACGAATGCATGCCGGCGCCGTTTGATAAAGTTCTTCCAATACTTCTAAGGCCAAAGCGTCGGTTATTGCCAGATCTTCGGGTTTGCCCGAGGTGCACACCCAGCGGAAAGGCCCAAATCCGTAGTCGAAAAACAAAGGGCCGAGGATGTCTTGAATATATGACCGGTAAAGAAATGCGCCGGTTGCTTTGTCAATGATTTCTGCGCCGGCGCGTGATGTTTCGAGGAGAAAAGCATTACCGTAATCGAAGAAATACATGCCGCGTGCAGCCAGGGTATTGATGGCTTTTACCTGACGCCGCAACGAGTTTTGCACTTGTGCCTTGAATTGTCCGGGGTCTTCGGCCATCATCCGGTTTGCCTCTTCAAGGCTCATTGCTGCGGGATAATACCCGCCTGCCCATGGGTTGTGCAGCGAAGTCTGGTCGCTGCCGATATCCACTTTTATATTTTCCTGTACCAGCCGTTCCCATAAATCTACTACATTGCCCTGATAAGCCAATGATACGGTTTCTTTATCGTTCACCGCTTTGCGGATGCGGGGTATAAGCGTGTCGAGATGAGTGAAAATTTCATTTACCCAACCTTGATTGTAACGTGTGTGTACTACTTTCGGATTAATTTCAGCGATAACGCCTACAATGCCTGAAACCACTGCCGCCTTAGCCTGTGCGCCCGACATGCCGCCAAGCCCGCTGCTTACAAATAATTTACCGCCGGCGTTTCCTGTTTCCGCTATACGTCGCACAGCATTCATTACAGTAATGGTGGTGCCGTGTACAATCCCTTGCGGGCCAATGTACATGAATGATCCGGCGGTCATTTGCCCATATTGCGAAACCCCCAGGGCATTAAATTTTTCCCAATGGTCTTTACTTGAATAATTCGGAATTACCATGCCGTTTGTGACCACCACACGCGGCGCTTCCTTACTCGAAGGAAATAATCCCATCGGATGCCCCGAGTACAGTGTGAGCGTTTGTTCGTCGGTCATCGTGGCCAGATATTGCATCGTGAGTAAATATTGCGCCCAGTTTTGAAATACCGCGCCATTACCGCCATACGTGATAAGTTCATGCGGATGTTGGGCTACTATTTTATCGAGGTTGTTGCTCAACATGACCATGATTGATGCGGCTTGCAGCGAACGGTGCGGATATTCATGGATCGGGCGGGCGTATATTTCGTAATCGGGGCGAAAGCGGTACATATAAATACGTCCGTACGTTTCCAATTCGTTGTAAAATTCGGGCGCCAATACCGCATGATGTTTTTCGGGAAAGTACCGCAAGGCATTTTTCAAGGCCAGTTTTTTTTCTTCCCTGTCAAGAATCTCTTTCCGTTTCGGCGCATGGTTAATGGTGTTGTCGTAAGGCTTCGGTGGAGGTAATATGTCGGGGATACCTTGCAGAATATATTGTTGAAAAGCGTATGGATCCATCATCGTTGTGCTTTTACCGTTAGTTCAATGGCTTTGTCAATGGCTTTATCTATCAGGTTGGGCTCTTTCCCGCCGGCGGTGGCGATGAAAGCCTGTCCGCCGCCGCTTCCTCCCATTTCTTTTGCTGCTTCTCTAACGAGGGTAGAAGCGTTGAGCCCTTGCGCTGTCAATGTATCGCCGAGCGCTATGACCAATGTGGGCTTCTCGCCCTGCAGTGTGCCGCCTGCAAAAAGTATATCCCGGTGTTCCAAACGCATTTGGGTGGCCAGTGTTTTTAATGCATCTACGGGAATATTGACTTGCAAACGTACAACTTTAATGCCGTTGATTTCCTGTATTTCATTTTGCAACCGTTCTTTCAGCAGCATGATTTTGTCTCTGACGAAATGTTCAACCTGTTGGGCAAGCATTGTATTTTCATCAAGTGTTTTTTTGATGGCTTGCAGCAGGTTCGGTGAATTGCTGAACAGGTTTTGAGCCATTTTCAGCAACAACAAACAGTCGTTTACTGTCTTTTCGGCATTGGCTGCCGTTACGGCTTCAATGCGTCGTATGCCGGCCGCAGTAGAACTTTCGGAAATAATTTTGAAAAAACCGATATTTCCGGTAGCCGTTACGTGCGTGCCTCCGCAGAGCTCTACCGATTCTCCGAACCGGATAACCCGCACTTCGTTGCCGTATTTTTCGCCAAACAAAGCCATAGCGCCCATTTTTTGCGCTTCGGCAACAGGTGTATGGCGCATTTCGCAAAGCGGAATATTTTGTCGTATCAGTATATTGACAAGCCGTTCTACTTGGGCTAATTCTTCCTCGCTCACTTTTTGAAAATGCGAGAAATCAAAGCGCAGATATGCTGCATTCACCAACGATCCTTTTTGCTCTACGTGCGTGCCCAAAACTTTACGAAGGGCATAGTGCATAAGGTGTGTAGCGGTGTGGTTGCAGGCTGTTGCCATGCGTTTTTCCACGTTCACGCGGGCGGTGAATGTGGCTTGCAAATCGTCCGGCAATTTATCGACAATATGGATGATGAGATTATTCTCTTTAATCGTATTTATAATAGCGACAACTTTGTTGTCCTGATCCGTGAGGGTTCCCACATCGCCTGTCTGTCCGCCGCTTTCGGCATAAAAAGGCGTGCGATCGAGAACCATCTGTATCCATTCTTTGTTTTTTTCTTTCACCTTCCGGTAACGTGCTATATGAGACTCATCGGTGGTGGTATCATATCCCGTAAATATTACTTCGGTTATCGGTCGTATTTCTATCCAGTCGCTTTCTTCTTTCGCGGCGGCATTGCGGCTGCGGTTTTTTTGTGCCTCGAGTTCCTTTTCGAAATCGTTAAGGTTTACAGTAAATCCTTTTTCACGGGCAATTAACTCCGTAAGGTCAATAGGGAAGCCGAATGTATCATATAGTTGAAAAGCTTCGGCGCCGCTGATTTCTTTGGCGTTTGCGCTCTTCTGCATGATAAAATCAAGCAACTGTATGCCTTTGTCAAGTGTGCGCAGGAAGGTGCTTTCTTCTTCAAAAATAACTTTTTCGATCAGCGCCTGCTGGGCTTTCAATTCGGGGAAGGCGTCTCCCATTTGGGTTACCAGTGTGGGCGCTATGCGATAGATAAACGGCTCGTTGAAATTTAAAAAAGTATAGCCATACCGTACGGCGCGGCGCAGGATGCGGCGTATAACGTAGCCGGCCTTCACATTTGAAGGCAATTGTCCGTCGGCGATGGAGAAACATACGGCCCTCACATGGTCGGCTATAACCCGCATGGCGACGTCGCTTTTTTCGTTTTCGCCATATTGCTGTCCGCATAATTCTGCAATTTTCGACAGCAGCGGTTGGAACACATCCGTGTCGTAGTTGCTTTGTTTTCCTTGCAGCGCCATGCATAACCGTTCGAAACCCATGCCTGTGTCCACGTGTTTTTTAGGCAACAGTTCGAGGCTGCCGTCGGCCTTGCGGTTGAATTGGATGAATACCAGGTTCCATATCTCTACCACTTGCGGGTGGCCGGTATTCACCAAAATGGCGCCGTTTGTTTTTTTTCGCTCCTCGTCGTTGCGCAGGTCGATGTGTATTTCACTGCATGGCCCGCAAGGGCCTGTGGCGCCCATTTCCCAAAAATTATCCTTGCGTGCTCCCAACAGTATGCGTGTTTCGGGAAGGTGTGTTTTCCAATACGACATGGCTTCCAAGTCGGCTTCCAGCGCTTCTTCCCGGCTTCCTTCGAATACGGTCACATAGAGACGTTCCCTGTCTATTTTGTAAACTTCGGTGAGCAATTCCCAAGCCCAGCCGATGGCTTCTTTTTTGAAATAATCGCCGAAACTCCAATTGCCCAACATCTCAAACATGGTATGGTGGTAAGTGTCGTGACCCACTTCTTCAAGGTCGTTATGTTTGCCGCTTACCCGCAAACACTTTTGCGAGTCGGCCACCCGCTTGTGTGCAGCCGGCGTATTTCCTAAGAACCAATCTTTAAATTGATTCATTCCCGCATTGGTGAACAGGAGTGTGGGGTCATTTTTGACCACCATCGGAGCGGACGGCACAATTGTATGTTGTTTATCCTTAAAGAAATTCAGGAACATATTGCGGATTTCGGAAGCGCTTGCCGGCATAAATTTTTCTTAGTTTATGTTAAAATTTGAACAAAAATAGTGATTTTATTTGGTTTTTACTAAAAAAACCCTTACTTTCGCGTGATAATTTAATGAAAATTGAATTAACATGACAAAATTAAAATATCGTTTTAATGCTGAAACACTCTCTTTTGAGCTACACCACATCAGCCGGAAAAGACGATTAAAACGTGCTGGTTTGTTATTTATTTTGACCTTTGTGGTAGCGATAGGATGCTTTGCCTGCTACTCTCAGTATTTTGATACTCCGAAGGTCTTATCAATACGCCAGGATAACGCGGCGCTTGTATTGCAGCTGGAATTATTGAAAAAACAAATTACATTGGCCGACAAAATTCTACAGCAATTGCAGCAACGCGACAATAATATTTACCGTCCTACTTTTGGGTTGGATAATATTCCGTCATCCATACGTGATGCGGGGTTTGGGGGGGTTGACCGTTACGCGCATCTCGAAAAATCGATATATTCCAATATTCTGATAGACTGTTCGAGAAATTTGGATAAATTATTGCGTAAAGTGTATATACAATCCGTATCTTTTGATACGGTGGCGAAAAATGCCACTATCATCGAACAAATGGTAGATTGTGTGCCGGCTATTCAGCCACTGGCGCATGTTACACCACGGGTTACTTCTCCTTTCGGTTACAGAACGGATCCCATGTTTGGCGACAATCGGCCTCATGAGGGTATCGATCTTGCCGGGCATGTGGGGGAAGTGGTATTCGCCACCGGGAATGGCAGGGTAGTGGCTGTGGAACGTTCTTTTGCGCGGACGGGTTATGGTAACATGGTATTGGTGGATCATGGTTTCGGTTATAAAACACGTTATGCCCACTTGCATGTCATCACTGTGAAAAAAGGCGATTTGGTAAAACGGGGACAGCAGGTCGGGACGTTGGGAAACACCGGAAAATCGACAGGGCCGCACCTGCACTATGAAGTGCTGATGCGTAATAAACCTGTAAATCCGTTGAATTTCTTTGCGAACGATATAGAATCGGAGGACTTTTCCAGTATTATGCATCTGGGCAAAACAGGTGAAAATATTGCAAAAAGGAACGATTAGTCTTATATGAAGAAGTACCGCTATCGTTATCAACACGAGCACCTCGATTTTGTTAAGATTAAAGTCAGTTTTCGTGATATTGTACTGAAAACCTTGTTTTGCATTTTTGTGGCGGTTTTCGTTACGGTAGCTTATTACACTGTTTTTTCACTGTTTTTTGATACGCCGGAAGAGCGTGGGTTGAAACGTGAAAGGGAATTACTCGAAACAGAAAGCGCACAACTTCAGGCGCGGTATAAGCAAATAGAGCTCATTATGCAGGAGCTTGACCTGCGTGATAAGGAAATTTATCGTGCCATTTTTCATGCCGATCCTGCATTCCTGAATAGACCCGGGAATTTGGGTACGTATGATGATTATAATATCATTGATAATGATGCGCTGACCAATGAAACCGTATTTAAGATGCAGCATTTGCAAAAGCGGGCGGAGGGCGTGTCGTTTTTATTTGATGAACTGGAGCAACATCTCAAAGAAAAATCAACGGACGATTTGCTTGCCATACCATTGATACAGCCCATCGAAAACAAAAATTTGATACGGATAGGCGCTTCATACGGCAAACGAATGCATCCTTTTTATAAGCTGTTGAAAGAACATACCGGCACCGATTTTATTGCAGGCGTGGGCGCGGATGTTTTTGCCACAGCCAATGGGAAGGTGGCGGCGGTGCTCTCGCAACGCAGTTATGGACGTGTAGTGGAAGTAGATCATGGCAACGGCTATACTACGCTGTATGCGCATTTGAGTAACGTGCTGGTGAAACAGGGGCAATCGGTGAAGCGTGGACAGGTCATCGCAAAAGTGGGCGATACCGGCTTGTCGGTGGCGCCGCATTTGCACTACGAGGTGTTGAAGCACGGACAGTTTATGGACCCTTTGCACTATTTTTTTATCGGCCTTATGCCTGAAGAATATGAGTACCTGATACAGCTTTCAACCAGTAGCGGACAGCCGCTCGATTAAAATTTTACAGTATGCCTTATAAAGAAGCTAAAATCGAAAAAATGTTTTATACCATTGGTGAAGTGGCTACGATGTTTGGCGAAAACACCTCGCTGATCCGCTTTTGGGCCAACAGGTTTGATGATGTAATTCGACCGCATAAAAACAAGAAAGGCAACAGGCTGTTTACACCTAACGATATTGAAACTATCAGGCTTATTCATCATCTCGTGAAAGAAAAAGGCATGACGCTTGATGGCGCGCACAAACGAGTAAAAGAAAATAAAACAGGAGAAGATCATTCGGTAGAAGTGGTGCAAACTTTGGAAAATATTAAAGCCGAATTACTTTCTGTAAAGGAATTATTATAATTTATGCAAGTTACTGCTGCACATATTGCTGCTGTTATTGAGGAACAGGCGCCTCTAATTTATCAGGAAAGTTATGATAATGCGGGGTTTTGTGTGGGACATCCGGAAACTGTAGTCCATGCCGTGCTGCTTTGTGTGGATGTCACCGAAGCCGTGTTGGAAGAGGCGGTACGCATAGGCGCCAATATGGTTGTTTCGCATCATCCGGTGATTTTTAACGGACTGAAAAAAATTACCGGGGCAACTTACGTGGAACGAATAGTGGCGCAAGCCATCAAAAACAATATCGTGCTCTATGCCGCCCACACAAATATGGACAGCGCTTTACACGGTGTGAGTTGGATCATGGCCCGGCAATTGGGATTGCAGGATATTAAAATATTGTCGTTGCGCGAAGAACAGTCGGGTTTCGGTGCGGTGGGAAACCTTCCTGACGACATGGATGCTTGTTCGTTTTTCGATTTGTTGAAACAGGTTTTTGCCGTGCCCTGTGTGCGCCATAGCGCCCTGTTGTCAGGCAAAGTGCGGCGTGTGGCGGTATGTGGTGGTAGCGGGGCTTTCCTGCTACATGACGCCCTGGCGGCAGGCGCACAATGTTTCGTTAGCGCCGACTTGAAATATCATGACTTTTTTAATGCTGATGGACATATAATTATGGTTGATATCGGCCATTATGAAAGCGAAAAATATGTTCTTTCGATTTTTTATGAGCTTCTTACGAAAAAAATACCTAATTTTGCTGTCCAAATTACTAAAACCGGATTAAACCCGGTGTATTACTATTGATAATATTTAAAACCTCATAATTTATGGCGAATACTGCGACTGAAAAAAAAGAAAAAGCAACGAAACCGGCGGCTGTGAAGAAAAATGTAGTGGATGCCGATGCTTCTATGGAACTTAAATTAAAATTGTTGTATCAACTGCAGCAAACCGATTCAAAGGTGGATGCGATTAAGTTATTACGCGGCGAATTACCGTTGGAAGTCCAGGATTTGGAAGATCACCTGCAAGGATTGAAGACGCGGGTGGCCAATTTTCAGGCGGAAATTAAGGATATCGAAGGGTTGATTTCCAATAAAAAGGTAGAAATGGAAGCGGCTCGTGCGTTAATCAAAAAGTATGAAGCGCAACAAAACAACGTGAAGAATAACCGCGAATACGATTCTATCACAAAGGAAATCGAATTTCAAAATCTTGAAGTAGAGCTTGCCGAGAAGCGTGTTAAGGAGTTTACGGCACAAATGAAAGAGCGCAAGCAGCAATTGGAAGAGGCCAAGGAACTGATGGCCGAACGTACGCAAGACCTTGCGAACAAGAAAAAAGAATTGGAAGAAATCGTGTCGGAAACCTCAAAAGAGGAAAAAGACCTGATAAAAGCGTCGGAAGCCATACAGGTTCAAATTGATGACCGGATGTTGAAGGCCTATCAGCGTGTGCGCTCTAATGCCCGCAATGGCTTGGCTGTTGTAACGGTGCGGCGTGACGCCTGCGGGGGATGCTTCAATAAAATTCCGCCACAACGCCAACTTGACATTGCCCTGAGCAAGAAAATTATTGTATGTGAATATTGCGGCCGTATTCTGGTCGATGCTTCTTTTGCGGCAGAGGCGGAAGAGAAATAGCTTAATGTGCTAATGTGACTAGTTTAAAAACAGACTTAACTCTTAACTTTTTTAGACTCCCACCACCGAAACCGTTTTCCCGTCCACCGTTTCCTTCTTAAAGTAGAGTTTGTCTTCCCATTTGACGGTTGTGCGGCGGTCGAAAACCACCAGCCACCCTTCCTTACAGTCGTGGACGTCCATGTAGCGGGCGGTCTGTGCGAGACCTTCTTCGAGGTATTTTTCCCCGTAGCGTATCTTCAATTCTATCGGATATTTCCGGTTTTCGTATAGCAGGCAGAGGTCGAGGCGACCGGATCCGGAAGCCATTTCGCGGACGATTTGCCCGCCGCCGT
>JAIRMK010000050.1 GCA_031258755.1 Prevotellaceae bacterium | reverse complement strand
AGAATTAAGAGTTTTTAGCTCTTAACTCTTAGTTCGTCTTATTCCGTTTTTATCGCGTCCACCGGGTTGGCGGTGGCGGCGCGGAAGGCTTTGAAGCCCACCGACAACAATGTGAGCAGAAAGATAACGCCGGCGCCCGCAGCAAACAGCAGCCACGACAGCGAAATGCGATAGGCGTACTGCTGCAAGAGTTGGTGTAAATAATAATAAGTAACCGGTATCGCAATCACCATGCCGACGCCCACCAACCACAAAAATTCTTTCGACAGCATTGAAATTATATCCGTCACGCCGGCGCCCATCACCTTACGGACACCTATCTCTTTCGTTTTGGATTCGGCCATGTAAGTGACCAGTCCGAACAACCCGATGCAGGAAATGAACACCGCAATGACGGCAAAAAGCATGAGCAGTCGTCCCATGTAGATTTCCGTTTCATATATGTATTCAAACGTTTCATCCAAAAAATCGTAGGTAAATTCGCGTTCGGGGTTGTATTGTTTCCAAACTTTCTCGGCGGCCGACAGGGCGCTTTGCGTGTTTATTCCGGTGGTCTTGATATAGAAAACCGGATAGCTATACCGGGGGTTGTGCAGGTATATAATTAAAGGTTGCATTTTTTCATGTAGCGCCAAAAAATGAAAATCTTTTACTACGCCTTTAATCGTGTGAGGCGCTTCATTTGCCATTGTTTTGCTCATGTACAAAAGCTGCCCCACAGGGTTGTCCATTTCCATTATGCGTACGGCTTCTTCATTGACCAAAATCGTTCTCTCGTCGGATGCCGACAAGGGCTCGCCCTGCACCAGCGGGATGTGCATAAAATCGCAAAAATCAGGGTTTGCATATATCCCATAAAAATAGGGGTTAAAATCCTCCGGTTTTCCCTGCCAGGACACGTTGCGGCGCATTCCAGCCATCATATTACTGGTTGAAGCAACCGTTACATCCACTATATTTTCATTGCGTAACAATTCATTTCGTATGGCTTCCGGATGCTTCGTCATTTCTCCTTCCCCCTCCATTGTAAATATATTTTCCTTGTCGTATCCCAAATCTTTTTCCCGCATGTATTTTATTTGTCCGCCTATCGTGATGGTAACGACAATCAATCCGAAGGAAATGGCAAACTGTAATACCACTAATGTTTTCCGAAGATATACGCCGCGTTTCTTCCCGCCGGCAGCACCTCTGAAAGCGTCCATCGGTTGAAACGCGGACAGCAGGAACGCGGGATACAGGCCTGCCAATACCAGCACAACGCCTGCCATGATGGCATATATCAACCATACGGATGTGTTGGTGAACTCGAATAGCAGGTTTTTCCCCGACAGCTCATTGTAAACAGGCAACAGGAAATAGATAAGGAACGACGCCACCGTTAACGTTACCACCAGCAGCACCAGCATTTCGCGTATCAACTGGAAGAACAGCGCGGCTTTGGTGGCGCCCATGATTTTGCGGACGGCCATTTCCTTGCTTCGTTTGGTAGCGCGGGCGGTTATCAGGTTTACATAATTGATGCACGCCACAAGCATAATCAGTGTCATGACGAGCGACAACAGATATACGGTTTTCATTCCTTCCGGCTCCCCGTCGGCGCGGTATAGATGTGATTCCAGCAGGGGTTGCAGGAGGAATTTATCTTCCTGTTTCTCTACATACCACGGTTCCGCTCTTCTTATTTGAGTCGTTATCCTGGACATTTTTTCTTCCAGGGCTTTGATGTCTTCGCCGGCGCGCAACAAAAGAAAAGTACGGCAGCGAAACCATCCCCAATCGTCGTGAATAGACGTACAGTCACCGTTGCCGCCATACGTTTTTTGCAGGGCATTCAGCGGTATGAGGTAATCAAACTGCTGGCTGGAATTGTGCGGTGCGTCTTTTATCACGCCTGTTACATGAAAGAGCAGGGTGTCGCCAAGAGTGATTATTTCCCCGATTGGGCTCTTATCGCCAAAAAAGACCTTTGCTTTGGTTTCCGAAACAATGATAGAGGCATCGTCGGGAAAGGGGTTATGCACATCGCCTTCGAGCAAGGGGAAGTCGAACATGGTGAAGAACGACGCATCGACCGCATACCCTTGCAGGTCGAAAAACTTAGTGTGGTTGTATTGCAAGTATTCAGCGTCATAATAAAATTCTACGCGACACACGTCAAGCGCTTCGGGCACCTCCCGCCGGATAGCGGCCGCCATAGGCACCGGCACAGCCCCCCAATAGCTGCGCTCGCCGGCGTCATAATGGATTTTATAGAGATTGTCGGCGTTCCGGTGAAACCGGTCATAGCTCAATTCGTCTTCTGCCCAAAGGGCAATGAGGATACAGGCGGTCAAACTCACCGCCAGCCCCACTACGTTTATCCACGAGTAGAGCCCGTTTCGCTGCAGGTTCCGGATGGCAATTTTTAGATTATACATGATATATTAGTTAAGAGTTAAGAGTTTTTCTCTGTGGCTCTCTGTGTGTCTCTGTGTACGCTGTGAAATTGTTTTTATTACACAGAGCGCACAGAGGTTTCACAGCGTTACACAGAGGTGTGTTTTTATCCATTTTATCTATTTTATCCGGCCGCGTAGCGGCTTTATCCGTTCTCCCTTTCTCCGTTTTCCCTTTCCCCGTTATTCCGTTTTTATCGCTTTCACCGGGTTGGCGGTGGCGGCGCGGAAGGCCTGTATGCCCACGCTGAGTACGGTGAGCAGAACAACCGCCACGGCCGCCAACGCAAATATCCACCACGAAATTGAAATGCGATAGGCGTACTGCTGCAATATCTTCTCCATAATATACCACGCGATGGGAAACGCCACCAGCAGCGCAACGCCCACCAGCGCCAAAAATTCTTTCGACAACATACCGATGACGTCCGCCACCGTTGCGCCCAACACCTTGCGGATGCCGATTTCCTTCGTCCGGGTTTCGGCGGTGTAGGTCACCAAGCCGAAAAGGCCGAGGCACGAAATGAAGACGGCCAACAGCGCAAATATGTTGAATAAATTCCGTGTGCGGGTATCGTTGCGGTACATGGTGTCGAATGTGTCGTCCATGAAGCGGTAGGTGAACGGGTATTCCGTGTCGTATTTTTCCCAGATGCGTTTGGTGGCGGCAATGGCTTCCGTCGCCCGGCCGGGCTGCGTTTTCACATAAATTGTCCA
>JAIRMK010000044.1 GCA_031258755.1 Prevotellaceae bacterium | reverse complement strand
ATGATGCGCGCGCCCTTGAGCGGTTGCTGCGGGGCATACTGCGCACGGATAGCCATCAATCCCGGCATTTCTTTTTCTGCAATTTCAATTTCTTTGCGGCCAAAATCCGCCAATGTAATATCAGCTACTTTATAGTTCATGTTCTTTTAAATTAGTTTGCAAAGGTAACAAAAAAGTTGTAATTGTCTTACTCGTTCAACATATTTACAACTTCCGTGTCATCACTTATGACGACAACAAGTTTGTCATCGACGTTTAAGGTATATATTTCCTTTGTCTTGAGAAATACCCTGCGGTCGCCCTTAACCATATAAAATTGTAATGGTGCGGACAATGGAAATGACACGTCATCAGCAGTCGAAATCGTGAGTTCCGGCGTTGTTTCTCCCGGAAGAATATATGAGCCTATACCGAATTTATCGAAACTAATATTGTCCAATTGCACATTATGGACATTATTTGTTACTTTAATCGTCGCCTCTTTTTCACATGAGGTGAGCAATAAGGTAAAAAGCAGAATTACACAAAAGATAAAACGATACTTCATCCTACATATTGTTTTAATTGTTTATTAGCACTTCAAATTCTCCGACATTCATGCTTTTTTGCCCGGATTTTATTTCTATTGGAAACGATATTGACGGAGTATGTATTGTTGTATTTCCCGAACTTCCACCAATATCAAATGAATACAACTGACAAATATATACCCCGGGAGCCAGGTAAAAATAATTATTTAGTAAATCGGCATATTGTCCGGCGGTTTCAAAAGTGCCGGGATACGAAACAACATTTATCTGTACAGGATAAGTAATCGGCTCTGTTGTGACACGATAATTATTTATCGTAGATTTGTCGCTTACATGAAGCGTATCCAGCCCGTAAGAGGTTGGCGCTACCCAGTCCTTGTTGTTAATTTTTATGATGATGTTACGCAAACTGTCTATTACTATGTATTTTTTCTGCGTTCCGTCATTAAGAAATGGTTTCAAGAACAGAATTATTTCCGAAAACACGACATTATCCGATGACGAATATATGGTAGGTTCGTCGTATTGGTAAAGATAGCTGTTATCTTTGCTACACGACATTAGCGCAAACAAAATAGAGATGAATAATAGAAGCGATCTCATGTCTTTATATATGTTAATAAATATTCCCTAAAGTTTTCGCAAATATAGAAAAAACTATCATGAGTACAAAATGTGGTTCATCAATGGTGCAAAGGTAAGAAAAACTGTGACGAGTGCAAAATGTCGAAAAAAACGCTACCTTTGTATCAATAAAATGTATATTTATGGAAACAGGGAAATTAAGCAAAGAGCAGAGCGATAAAATAGCATTTATAAGTTACATCATCCCAAAATTTGCCGACGAATACAAAATGGATACCAGGGAAGCATACCTGTACCTGAAAAGATACGGTGCTTTGGATTTTATGATGGAGCACTGGTGGGCGCTACACATCGATAATCCGTTTTGGGCAGTGCGTCATCTGTATGATATTTGTTATGAAAACGGAGGAATGCGATAATGCAGGTTTATCACGGCAGCTATACGGAAATATTGAAAATAGACTTGAGTAAAAGTCATACAAATAAAGACTTTGGCAAAGGGTTTTATGTGACAAAATTTCGTCATCAAGCCGAATCATGGGCGAAATTCATCGGGCGAAAGCATCACACGGAAGGCTTTGTGACCGAATTTTCCTTTTATGAACGGGCATTTGAAGACGAGCGATATAAAATATTGCGTTTCCGCGAATATAATGAGGCATGGCTTGATTTTGTAATCCTGAACCGCAATCGAGAAACCACAGCGCAAAAACACGATTACGACATTGTAGAAGGTCCGATTGCCGACGATAAAGTAGCAAACAGAATTGATGATTACCTGGCAGGGCTGGTCTCGAAGCCTGTTTTTCTTAACGAATTGACGTATCACGAGGAAACACATCAACTCTGTTTCTGCACAATCAATTCCTTACAAATGCTACAAAAAACCGACAGGAAATTTCCGCTCTATCTGTCCAAAATCACTGAACCGGTAATGGAAACATTAATTTCCGAACAAAGCCTCGATGAACCCAAGGTTGCCGATATCTTTTTTACTTCCGAAACCTTTAGCCGGCTATCTGACCCAACCACCGAACTCTACCTTGAACCGTGGCAGGAAATCTACGAAATGCTGAAACAGGAATTGAACACGAAATTATGAAAACATTAAAAGTATTTATTTGCAATGCCGGCAAAGGTGTTTCCGCCAATTTACCGGAAGTCGACGGATATGTAATTACCCGCAGAACAATAGAAGAATTAAAAAAAGATTTACCGGAAGGCTTGAAATTTCATATCGAGGGTTTGTATGAAGAAGAAAAGCAGCCATGGATGAATGACACATTCGATTTTGAATATATCTACAACGATATCCCGGCTTTTGTGGAAGCTTACAGCGGCCTAATCAATCAAAGTAGTTTGGCCCGTATTTCGGGAATAAACGAAAGCCTTATGCGGCAATACATATCGGGAATAAAACGTGCAACCCCAAACACCTTGCGTCGTGTACAAACGGGATTGCGAAAATATTCCGATGACCTTCGCACTGTAAAATTCGCATAGTTCTACATTAGGACACGGATACAACGGATAAAACGGGTTTTCACGGACTAAAACAAATCCGTGTTTATCCGTTAAATCTGTGTCATCTGTGTGCTATATGCCCTTGATTGCATCAAATTTTCTCTGTTTTACGTACATTCCTACGGATTATCGGTATGCAATTTTTGTTCCTTTAAGATTTTCAAGGCAATTTTTGCCATTTTCGGCTCTTTTTTGTTCATCATAATATGACTATCTAATGCTTTATGGCGCTGCAAAACTTCTTTTTCAGAATAGAACAAATTATCATCAAACCACAAAAACGGCTTGGAAAAATCTATGCCGTCAGTTTTTAAGGTATCAAAGCCATTTGGCTGGATTATGCGGTCCATTTTAGCGATTAATTTTTTTGGCAAATCACCGTTATATTGTAGCTGCTCAGCTGTGCGGTTAACGTCTTTGCGGCAATGCGAGGTTAGCCAAAAGGTAGAGTCAGGATAATGTTTCAAGATGTATTTGATGAATCTAACCCTATCTTTTTGCGGGCTATTACTGCCAATTAACACACCGTCGATGTCGAGATAAATATTCATTTTAACTTCCATCGCTCACACTTTCAACTTTCAATTCTCAACTCCCCTTCACCGGTAGATGCGGTTACGGCTGAGCGCCTGCTGGTATTCGCGGGCATACTGGTTGTGCTGCGCCAGCGTCTTGGAAAAACTGTGGTAGCCGCTGAAGTCGGCTTTGGCGCAGAAATAAAGGTACTGGTGCGTTTCGTAATTGAGCACCGCATCAATCGCTACGGGCGGCGGCACGCAGATGGGACCCGGCGGAAGCCCCGCATACTTATAGGTGTTGTAAGGCGAGTCGATGGCTATATGGCGGGTAAGCACGCGGCGCAACGCAAAATTGCCGGCGGCATATTTGAGGGTCGGGTCGGCTTGCAGGGGGATGCCCTTCCGCAGCCGGTTGACGTAAACGCCCGCAATACGCGGCATCTCGTCGGCCTTCAGGCTCTCTTCGCATACGATAGACGCCAGTGTTACCACCTCTTGCGGGGTCATCTGCACGGCAGCCGCCTTTTCCCGCCGTTCGGCGTTCCAGAAGGCGTCGTACTCCCTCTTCATGCGTTGCAAGAGCCCATCAACGCTGATGTTCCAGTACACCTCATAGGTGTTGGGGATAAACATCCCCATGATGGTGGCGGGCGTGAAGCCATACGCCGCTGTGCGCTGCGTGTCGTTGAGCGCCTGCAGTATGGCGAGCGAGTCGGGCTGGATGTATCGCGACAGCAGGGCGGCCAGCCGGCGGTTGGTGCGGATATTCCCCGAAAGGGTCAGCCGCACGGGCTCCTGTTCGCCCAATATCAACGCATGCACCAATTGCTTATTGTTCATGCCGTCGGTAAGCTTGTATCGTCCGGTGTGAATATTGTCCGAATAATTCTTATGCACGGCAACGCTTATAAACGTACGTTCGTCTTTCAACACCCGCAGGCTGCGCAGGCTGTCGAGCACCTCATTGAAGTCCGCGCCGGGACGCACATACAAATACACCGCCTTATCCGGCAACGAGACATTGGACGCATAATTGGTATAGTAATACCTATAGCCCGAAACAAACGCCGCCGTCAGCAAAAACACAAGAACAACCGGCAAAACTACTCGCCGATTTTTAAAAAAAGAGGTGCTCGGTATAATCTTCACAAGATATTTTTAAAACGTTATTAAAAGACAAATTTATAAAAAAATCTTATTTTTGTAAAAAATTTATGTATGGATAATATTTTCTCTATCGCCATACTGGTGTTGG
>JAIRMK010000143.1 GCA_031258755.1 Prevotellaceae bacterium | reverse complement strand
GGCAAAAAATAATCAGGCATCTTCATCTGGGCACAGTTACGTTGCGCAAATTGAGGCAGTCGCGCACCATGAAAATATTAGTGCGCGCCGAAGGCGTGCTGGTCACCATGCCGCTGTATGCATCGTTCAGCGAGGCGGAGGGGTTTCTTGATAGCCACGTCGATTGGGCGCTGCAGGCCATGCAACGCCTGTCGGACAAACAAGCCGGGTCGCAAACCACGTTTACGCCCGACACGGAATTTGGCACCTACTCGCGAAAGGTACAATTCATTCCTGCCGGGCGATCTAATGTTTATGTAGAAATAAAACCCGAAGTGGTTAAGATTTATTATCCTTCCACAGTAGAAATTGATAATCCCCAATTACAGGAGACTATCCGTAAGGCCATTGAACATGCTTGGCGTGTGGAAGCGCACGAGGTGTTGCCGAAACGCCTGCAACAGCTTGCCGCCCAACATGGGTTTCGTTATAAAAAACTCAGCATACGCGGTTCCCGCACCTGCTGGGGCAGCTGTTCGCCCGATAATAACATTAACCTCAGCCTGCACCTGATGCACCTTCCCGACCACCTTATTGATTATATCATATTACATGAGTTATGCCACACGGTGCATAAAAATCACGGCGCTGCGTTTTGGGATTTGCTCGACCGGGTTACGCAAAAGAAAGCGCGCGAGTATGCCAGACAGCTTCGCGCGCACAATACAAGAATTTATTAATTAGTTCTTCTCCGGGATTGCTCCCAATATCTTTAATATTTTTCTTGTTTAATTATAAGAAATAACTTTTCGTTTACCATTCACAAACATTACCACAAATGCATCTCTATAACCCAATGCCCGTAATTCATTCTTCAGTTTTGTAGCTTCCTTTGCGGTTTTAAATTGTCCTACCGTAAAACGGGTAAAGGCGTCGGGGAAGCTTCCGTATAAAATCTTTAGTTGCGGATATGCTTCTTTGGCTTTATTCAGGTAATCCCAGTTCGGATATTCTTTGCTGGCCATCACCTGTACCCTGTATTCGATTCCTTTCCCCTGTTCCGTATCAAGAATTACATTGCCTGCAATTATGTTTTCTTTCTCTATTTTTACCGGCGTCATTTCAATGTGGATGCCTTTTGACTGCGTCTGCGCATCATTGCCTTCCAGTGATTTCCCGATGGTAGGCACATAACCTTCACGGATGCAGGAATAGGTGTACTTTTCTTTCTTGTCGAGGGTCACAGAGAATGCGCCGGCACTATCGGTCGTGCAAATCACTTGCGCTTTAGTGCTATTGTTCACAAACGATACTGTCACGCTATCTATCCTTTCGTGCGTCTCCTTGTCTGTTACCGTTCCGGTAAATGTCACTATCTTTTCCAATCTTGCTTTTTCCGCCGTCAGCTTTATTTTCTTCTCATAGGCCGAAGGGTCTTTCATATATCCGAAATCGGGGAACGGCCCTGTTACTGTAAGTGTATAAATGTCGTCGTTGCCCACGCCGCCCGGACGGTTAGAAGCAAAAAACCCCGAACTTTTATCGGACGATAGTATAAGGTAAAAATCATCGCCGCTGCTGTTGATTGGATAATACATGTTTTCCGTTACGGTCCATCTGTTTTTTCCGCCTTTGGCTCTGAATATGTCCAATCCCCCCAAGCCTGTTTTACCGTTTGAAGAAAAATATAACACCCCTGTGCTGTCCATAGTCGGGAACATTTCATTTCCTATGGTGTTAATCATGGGGCCTGCGTTCATTGGAACGCCCCATTCGCCTCCTTTTCCAAGAACGGAATAATATATGTCTGTTCCGCCAAATCCGCCCGGCATGTCCGATACGTAATACAACACACTGTCGTTGGGGCTGAGGCAGGCGTGCCCTACCGAATATTCACGCGGATTATTATATTTGAATGATTTTACCGATGATAGTTTGTTATTGCTTATTTTCGCAATTTTGATTTCTAATTTATTTTCCCAAATGGTGCCTTCTTCGGTTTTGTCGCGATGGGAAATATCGGTATTGGTTTGTGTATAGTAAATCGTTTTGCCGTTTTTTGTAAATGCCACCGGCCCTAAATGAAAATTCCTTTTTATATTGGTGAAAAAGATTTCCGGCGTGCCCAAATTATTATCTCTCCTGTAATTCGCTTGATAAACGGAGTAATATTGGCCATTGTCAGACTTGTTAATCGGGCGGTTTGATATAAACATTATGCCGTTACTATGGCGCATGGCCCCCCAGTCGTGGAATTTACTGTTAAGCCGTTTCAAATTTTCCACAGTAAAATTCTTGATGCTGTCTTTCCGTGCCGTCCATAACATAGCCGTGTCGCACGAAGCCATAAGTGTTTGCGCCAAAAGTTCGGGGTCTGCGGCATTGTCGTAATAAGTCCGGAGATGCGCTTTCGCCGCCTCATATTTACCTTCATAAATCAGTAATTCTCCATAATGAAGAAATATGTCGGCCGGAATATTATTACCTCCTTTGGCAATCCGTTTCTCGTAGTAGTATGTGGCTTTTTTCCGGTTTCCTAATGCACGGTAGCAATCGCCCAATAATTCAAAAGTCTCGGCCCTCGCATTTTTCTTCTTCGCTTCCGGCTCCAGAAGCCCTATGGCTGTTTCATAGTCAAAGTTTGAAATATAAGTTTTCACTTGTTGCATAATCACATCTGTTTGGGCATATAACAGAGGCGCTGCACAACAAAGAATAATTATGAGGGTTGTTTTTTTCATAACGACCTGCAACTAAAAATAACGTGGCGTTGATTGACGTGTCTTCTTCTTTGGAATAATATAACTAAACGATATTTCGTGTGACCCCGGCCATCCTATTCCCGAAATACTTAAATCATAAGAATACCCTATCTGTACATTTTTGATAACAAACAATTCCATCATAAAAGCCAATGCGTTGGTGGTTTGGATAGTTTCCACTTCATTGGCCTTTATTTGTCCGATGTAAATTCCCGTACGGTAAGTAACGCCCACCCACAATTGTTTCAACAACAAGGCCAACAGGTTTACATCAAGGTTTCCGGGGCCTTTCAAGTCGTTACGGTAGATAAAGGAAGGCTTTAATCCAAAGCTATTGCTAAGCGGTATAAACCCTCCCGCCGATATGTAAAGGTGCGGAACTCTAATATCTCCCGAAAAATTGGCGAACAGGTTGGTGGCCGATGCGCCGGCATAAAAGAAAGGTGTATTGTAATATACCCCTACCCGGAAGTCGGGACGCCATTCGGGCCGGGTATAATACATGTGGATATTATCCAAAATGCCACTGTTGTCGGTGCTTAATTTGCTGCGGTTTAAATACCATTGTGTAACGCCGGCGCTTAGTCCGAGCGACAACCGGTCGTCGCGCTGGTTTAGCCGGATGCGAAAGGCGTATGTTCCGAATAATGATACGAGATTATGTGCGCCCATTTGTTCATTTACCAATTGTGCGCCCCAACCTACGACGTCGCCGGCGGCCGCCGTGCCATCCACAGAGAGTGAATAGACATTCGGCGCACCATTTACGCCCGCCCATTGCACCCGTGAAAAAGCCTGTACATTGGCGGCTTCCTTATATCCTGCATACGCAGGGTTTACCACGAGATAGTTGAACAAATATTGCGTGTACTGCATATCTTGTTGCGCAAATGCCACAGCGCCGCATCCTGTGATGACGGTACATAAAAACCATTTTTTTAGTGTGTTTCCCTGCATCGTATTCTTTTTCATGTAGGTCAATGGCGTCAAAGGTAGTATTTTTTTAATAAAAAATGAACAAATGCTGTGTTCTGACAGCAATAAAATTCTTAAAAAGTATTAAAGGTTTTCTTTTTATTTTCCTTATTGCTGGTTATTAGTATGTTATAAAAGCACCGGCTGCACCTTATTTTTGCTCACATACCATAAATACCCTTCTACATGGTCGTATCCTATATTTTGCAGGCAGCCAATATACTTTTTTACCTGTGTTTCATGCATGGCATGTTCGCCTTCTCCGAATTTATAATCTACCACCACCACTTTGCCGTCTTTTATCATTACCCGGTCGGGGCGCAACTGCTGCACGGCGTCTTCTGTATTGGGCAGCAGG
Organism: Prevotellaceae bacterium; assembly: GCA_031258755.1. Lineage (GTDB taxonomy): Bacteria > Bacteroidota > Bacteroidia > Bacteroidales > UBA932 > JAIRLC01. The sequence goes on along the minus strand of JAIRMK010000143.1, from coordinate 2,762 downwards.
ATATCGGCTTCGGTGTGTACTTCCCACGAGCCGTCGAACCACGGCGCTGCATCCGGATGTTTCATGGCCTCCTCCATTTTTTGCCGCAAGTCACCGGCTGTGCGTTCGTTGTTTGTTATAAATCCCTGCAATATAAGGGAGTGAATAGCCTGTTCCATGTCATTGGCTGTTTTCATTTCAGAAAAGGCGCGATGCATCAATATGCCATAGTCGCGCATGCTTGTGCCGGCTTCGTCGTCGTACTTTTCATCCCTGTATTTCAGTCGCAACCGGTTAATGTAGGGACGACACGGATACTGCAACAGCATGATGGTTTTTCTCTTTTTCTCAGGGCTTGTGGCGACGGTCGGAAGTTTCTGCCCCGCCTCAAAACAAGCGCTTTCCAATCCGTTTTCCAACAAATCTGCTATCGAATAACTGTTATTTCTCGGCTTGAAGGCGAACACATGCAACTCATCCTCTGCCCGTGTGAAAGCTACGTAGAGCAGGTTCAGGTTGTCGATGTAAGCTTGTGTTTTTTCGGTGAAATAGTCAGTGCGGAAACAGGTATTTGCCAAGTCCTTTCTGTAGTTTAACGGCAAGCAGGGGAGGCTGTTGAAGGGCGCTTCCTCTGATTTTGCCCAAAGCAGCGTGTTTGGTTTTGTCTCCACAGGCCATGAGCAGAAAGGTATAATCACTACCCGGAACTGCAATCCTTTTGATTTGTGAATGGTGAGAATTCGCACGGCATCCTGTCCGTCGGCAATAGCTAATGTTTGTTTTCCCCCTTTTTCGTCCCACCATGCCACAAACGAATAAATATCGCCTGTTTCTTTGGCTCCGTAATTCAGTATCAAGTCATGCAGCTCCTGCACAAAAGGCATTTCTTCCTTTAAGTCATCCAATTTAAACCGTTCGATAATGTGTTCCACCACTTCTGTCAGGGGTTGCTGGATAAGGCCGGCGAGCCATGTGTCGAAGTCGGAAGTAACCGGTATCCCTTTTTTGGCAAGAAAATTTTCTATGTATGCCCGGTTGATGTCATCGTCGCTATATATGGCCTGATGCAGCAGCCCGGTGATAAATTGCACGGCCGGTGAATGGGAGAGGAACAGCGAGTCTTGCGAAATAACCGGCACGCCGGCTTCCAATAAGGCTTTTGCCACAGCTTCTCCTTCCGTATTTTTACGTACAAGTATGCCGACGTCCGATAATTTGTAACCACGGCTTTGTAATTCCGCCACTAACGCCCGGGTTTCCTGCAACGCTTTTTCCGGAGCCGGCGCTTCCGACTTGTGGTCGAGTATCTCCATGTGCACATAGCCTTCCAAATCGTGGCGTGCCGTGTGTTGCGTGGTGTCCCTGTATGCATCCGTGATGGCGTGGCTTAACTGTTCGTCGTTAAATCCGGCTTCTTCAAAGGCCTCTACAAGTCGCTGTTGGAGCAGTTGCGGCAGCTTGCCGAACAGCTCGTTATTTGTGTTTACTATGGCTTGTGCGCTGCGCCAATTGGTGTTCAGCACATGATGGGTGGGGCCGAAAGCGCCGAGGTCACGGTTGAGGCCGTAAGCCAAAATGCGCCAGTCGCCGTTCCGCCACCGGTAAATAGATTGCTTTACATCGCCCACTACCAGCGCCTGTCCGCCCTCGGCCAATCCGTTTTCCAGCAAAGGTTTGAAGCTGTTCCATTGCATATCCGACGTGTCCTGAAACTCGTCGAGCATGAAAGAACGGAAGAAGGCGCCTGTCTTTTCATAAATAAATGGGGTGTCATTACCATTAATCAACTTGAACAAAAAATATAACGAGTCGCTAATCGTCATGATATTTTCATCAGCCGATAAAGCGGCGACTTCGTTTGCAATATCGGCCAGCAGCCCCATGCTGTATATGTTCTGCGATATCTGTTGCGCGGTATGATAGCTTGTGGAATTTTTTTCATAGTGCGCAATGGCTTGCGTCAAATAGCCGTTTAGCGTGGGGTAAACGCGGTCGATTAGTGCGTGCTTTGTGCGGTCGGAGCCATACCACTGCGCAATATCGTTTTGCGCCTTTAACGCATTGGCGCCCGGGGCGTATCCGCCTGCTTTAATCTTGTTAAAATAAGCCACGAAACTGCGCCCTTTATTTTTAAAATCGTCGATACACAACCCTTCTTTGTTTATCGCCTGTAAGGCGGTGTTGCCGTATGCCGCCATTGTCTTTTCAAAATCGTCGATTATTTTTTGCAAGGTTTTCACATACGCGGTCAGGAATTTTTTGTCTTTTAATTTCTCCTGAAACTCCTGCCCGAGCCGGTGAAACGATTCTTTGAATACTTCCCCGCCAATGTCTGTCAGGCTCGCGCGAGGGTCCCAATTCCGGCCGTCTTCAATGCGTTGTTTGACCAGCACGCCCAACCATTCTTTCAGGGCGGCGTCCTGTCCGGCGTCCTGTAATATTTTTTCCACGCTTTCAGCCAACAGCCGTGCGGTATCGAGTTCTACCGTAAATTCGGGCAGCAGGCCGGCTTCGTGCATGAACGCACGGATGATTTTCTGGAAAAACTTGTCGATGGTCGATACCGCGAAGTGGGAATAATCATGTAGAATGGCCGTGCGCAGGGCTGTGGCGCGTTTAGTCAGTTCGCCGGAAGCAAGGTGTAGCATTTCGCAAAGTGAATGGGTCAACGCTTCATCGCGGTTTTCCGCCACGTTATTTAACGCTTGCACGATGCGGGTTTTCATCTCTTCCGTGGCCTTGTTGGTGAAAGTCACCGCCAGCACCGACCGGAACGCCCCCGG
>JAIRMK010000025.1 GCA_031258755.1 Prevotellaceae bacterium | reverse complement strand
AAAATAAAACGAATAAATCAAAATGAGCACAACAGATAAAAAACTGCACTGGGAGGTTATTAAAAGCGAATATTTGTTTACCGAGCCATGGTTTACCGTCAGGCGCGATACCGTGAAATTACCCAACGGGCATCAGATACCCTCGTATTATGTAACGGAATATCCCGACTGGGTCAACGTGATTGCGATAACCAAAGCGAAACAGTTTGTTTTTGTCAGGCAGTACCGTCATGGTATCGGGAGCGTAGATTTCGAGTTATGTGCGGGCGTCTGCGAAGAGAAAGACGCCTCTCCCCTGATTTCGGCGCAAAGGGAATTAATGGAAGAAACCGGTTATGGCAATGGTGTTTGGGTCGAATATATGACCCTGTCGCCGAATCCTTCAACGATTAAGAACGTTACCCATTGTTTTCTGGCAAGGGACGTGGAAAAAATCAGGGAACCGCATTTGGAAAATACGGAAGACCTCAGCGTACATTTGTTTTCCTGCGAAGAAGTCAAAAAAATGTTGGAAAACGACGAAATAAAACAGTCCTTAATGGCGGCTCCGCTGTGGAAATTCATGGCGGAAAACCGGGAGTTCGTAAAAAACCTATTGAGCATATAAACGCATGTATGCATTGTTCTTAATTAATTTCCTGTTTTCATTTTTTTTCGTATCTTTGCAACCCCAAAGCGGGCATGGCGTAATTGGTAGCCGCGCCAGACTTAGGATCTGGTGCCGTAAGGCGTGGGGGTTCGAGTCCCTTTGCCCGCACTTAAAAAAATAAAGTTATTCATGAAGATTTCGCAACATAACACCGACGACTTAACCGCAACCATCACGCTGAATATTGAAAAAGCCGACTACGAGCCGCACGTAAAAAAAAGCCTGAACGAATACCGGCGCAAGGCCGACATCAAAGGTTTCCGCCCGGGCATGGCGCCCATGAGCCTCATCGAAAAAATGTACGGTAAAAACGCCCTGCTCGACGAAGTGCAAAAAATCATTCTGGAAAACCTGAACAAGTACATCGAAGAGAATAAACTTCACCTGCTGGGCGATCCGCTCCCGAATGAAGACGAGCGCCAAAAAATCAACTGGGACGCGCCGGGCGACATGGAGTTTAAGTTCGACATAGGCATTGCGCCGAATGTCGACCTTACATTTACGGATAAGGACAAAATCCCATACTACAAAGTTACAGTCACCGACGGCGACCGAAACGGATATACGGAACACATGCGGCGGAAATATGGCAACATGGTGGACATGGAGGAAGCCGGCGAGGATGATTTTATCAAAGCTACGCTCACACAAGGCGAGCACATCATTGAAGATGGCTATATCTCGCTAAAAACCATTCAGGATGAAGCGCTGAAAAAGCCTTTCCTGGGCAAAAAGGTGGGCGATGAATTTGACGTGGACGTGAAAAAAACATTCACGAACGAAACCGACCTGGCCGCCCTGCTGAAAGTGGAAAAGGAGGAACTGGCGAAATTCGAGCCGGAGTTTCACATTAAAATCACCGAGGTAAAACGCTTTGCCCCTGCCGAACTGAACCAGGAGCTGTATGACATCCTCTTTGGAAAAGATGAGGTGAAGAGCGAGGAGGAATTTAACGGGAAAGTGAATGCGCTTCTTGCAAACGAATATGCAAAGGAAAGCGAATACCGCTTTGCCATCGACGCTCGCGAAGAAATAGTGAAAAAAGCCCAACTGAAACTGCCCGAAAGTTTTCTGAAACGCTGGATGCTGTACTCCAACGAAGGAAAACTCACCGCAGAACAAATCGACAAGGATTTCAATTCGTTTGCCAACGACTTGCGCTGGCAAATAATTTGCGGATACCTCACAAAAACGCACGAACTGAAAGTAACCGAAGAAGACCTGCTCGCACATGCGCTGAAAATAGCGCGTTACCAGTTCTCCATGTACGGCATCCACAATGCGCCGGATGAGCAACTCGAACATTACGCAAAAAGTATCCTGGCCAATGAGAAGGAACTAAAACGCATTTACGAAAAAGCGGAAGAAGACAAAGTGATGGCGTATATCAAGAGCGTGGTGACCCTCGATGAAAAAGAAATCACGTCGGAAGAATTACAGAAACTATACGAGACAAAATAATGCAAAACGAATTTAAGAAATACGCTGTAAAACATGCGGGCATCAGCAGTCTGGCGCTGCATCGTTACAACGCCATGTACAATTGGGCGATTAGCCCCACCATTATCGAAGAGCGGCAGCTGAATGTCGCCACAATGGACGTGTTCTCGCGGTTGATGATGGACCGCATCATTTTCCTCGGCGTACCCATCACCGACGATGTGGCGAACATCATCCAGGCGCAATTGCTGTTCCTCGAGTCCAACGATTCGAGCAGGGACATCCAAATATACCTCAATTCTCCGGGCGGGTCGGTGTATGCCGGCATGGGCATTTACGACACGATGCAACTGATCTCGTCGAACGTGGCCACGATATGCACGGGCATCGCCGCTTCCATGGCGGCCATTATACTCACGGCGGGCAGCAAGGGGCTTCGCTCCGCACTCCCCCACTCGCGGGTGATGATTCACCAGCCAATGGGCGGCGCCGAAGGGCCGGCGTCCGATATTGAAATCACCGCGCGGGAAATCGTGAAATTAAAACACGAACTTTACGAAATTATCGCATTCCACTCGGGCAAGGAGGCGGCGCAAATCGCAAAAGACGCCGACCGCGACCACTGGATGACCTCGCAGGAGGCATTGGCCTACGGCATGATTGACGAGGTATTGACGAGAATGAAATCACATTCCTGAACTATGGCAAAAAAAGAATATCCCCCACACCAGTGCACTTTTTGCGGACGCTTTGAAGACGAAGTACAGGTGCTCATTACCAGTTCTCATGCGGCGATATGCGACGACTGTCTGCAACACGCATCGCTCATCATGGAAGAAATGTTCCAAAGAGGAGATGTCAACAAGCCGGCGCACCGTAAAGCAGCGGAAAAGTTGCCGAAGCCCCATGAGATTACGGCTTTCCTCGACCAGTACGTAATCGGACAGGATGAGGCGAAAAAATATCTCGCCGTGGCGGTTTACAACCACTACAAGCGCATCAACCAACAGCAGAATGAGGAGGTGGACATCGAAAAATCAAACATCCTGCTGGTAGGGGAAACCGGCACAGGAAAGACGTTGCTCGCCAACACCATTGCACGTATGCTGCACGTGCCGTTTGCCATTGTCGACGCTACCGTGCTGACCGAAGCGGGCTATGTGGGCGAAGACGTGGAAAGCATCCTGTCGCGCCTGCTGCAAAATGCCAACTACGACGTCAAGGCGGCGGAAAGAGGCATCGTGTTTATTGACGAGTTGGATAAAATCGCGCGCAAAAGCGACAATCCGTCTATCACGCGCGACGTGTCGGGTGAAGGCGTGCAACAAGGGCTGCTGAAGCTGCTGGAAGGCTCGGTGGTGAACGTGCCCCCGCAAGGCGGACGCAAGCACCCGGAACAAAAAATGATTAGCATCGACACAAAAAATATCCTGTTTATCTGCGGCGGCGCTTTCGACGGCATCGAACGGAAAATCGGGCAGCGCCTCAACACGCAAATGATAGGCTACGGCGTTATCCATAAAACGGCGCACATCGACCGGAAAAACCTCCTGCAATACATTGCGCCCTCCGACCTTAAAGGCTACGGCCTGATACCGGAAATCGTGGGGCGGCTGCCTATTGTGACTTACCTGAAGTCCCTCGACCACCAAGCCTTGCGGCGCATCCTCACGGAACCGAAAAACGCCATCGTCAAACAATACACGCACCTGTTTAAAATGGACGGCATCAGCCTGACGTTTGAGGAAGCGGCATTAGACCTGATTGTGGAAAAGGCCATCGCATTCAAACTGGGTGCGCGCGGACTGCGCTCCATCTGCGAAACGATAATGATCGACGCCATGTATGACTTTCCGTCGTCTAACAAGAAATCACTGCAAATAACCCGCAACTATGCGGAGGAAAAACTGCTCCGCTTCTCGGCACAACAACGGCTGAACGTGGCGTAGTTAAGAGTTATGAGTTATGAATTATGAATTAACCATTAATCATTAACCACTAATCCTTAGCCCAGTTTTCCATCTCAATATTCTTAAAATTTTTAAAATGATTTTCATTATCCGTTACTAACACCAAGCCGGCGGCAATGGCGGAAGTTCCAATAATAAGGTCAAATTCATCATGTATCGGTTTGCCTATTTTCCTTAAACGTGTTTTCTCTTTTGCGTAGATGAATGCACATTTGGATACAGGGAAGACCGTTAGCCCTTGTAAAAAAGCACTTACAGCTTCGTGATGCTTCTCAGGATTATTGCTGTTTTCAGCGCCAAAATACAATTCGAGAACTGTTACTTCGGAAATACAACAAAACTTACGCCATTTGCCACTGATAAATTTATCGAAGGAAAGTTGCCCTCGCAGATAGAAAATGCATATATTTGTGTCTAAAATATAGCGTATCATAATACGACGTTGCTTTTTCTAAACGTTCTGCTGCTCCTGATTTGTGCGCAGATTTCTTCTGTGCTGTTGTCCATATCTGCCCATGCGCCGAACGAAAGATCAACATCTTTTGTTTTTTTCCCCGGACTTGCCATAACCGGCTCAGTAAGCGGAAAGATTATTATTTCCAATTTTTTCCCTATATAGTTATTAGGAATTGGAAACGTAATAAAGTTGTTCTCAGAAACGAAAATGGCACGTATCATTTTTTATCAATTATTTTCTCCACAAAGATACAAAAAATAGTTAATCATTAACCATTAACCATTAATCACTAATCACTAATCCATGTGCTGGTGCAGGTATGGGTTATCCGAGCTCAGACGATGCCCGCCGGCGGGCGTTGAAGTCAATGTTGATGCAGGCGTGTTATAGCTGTCGTCCGGCGCATTGATTGCCACCTTGCGGCGAATGTAAGCCGGCACCCTTTCCAGTTCATCCATATCGCTGTCGTCCGCTATCAACGCAGGTTTGGGTTTCATTTTCGTAACCGGAGCCGGCGCGGGACTGTCATTTTCAAACACCCGCCGGCCTTCGACAACTTCAATGCCGGACGTCCCGTGATTAACCCATTGCCCCTTTTTCGTGCCGCCGGAAGGGATTATTTCCTTCCCCGAAAGCGGGTCTTCGTCCAATACAATAACCGGTCCTTTATCTTTAAAGGGTTCTTCAAAGGGCTGCATGCGAAAGCCGGTGGCCACTATCGTGACGTTCATGGCGTCGCCAAGCGTGTTGTCATACACGATGCCGTGCTTCACAAATCCCCCCGCTATTCCGCCGGCACATTTCCGTATATACGCCATCGCGTCCCGGAGCTCTCTGGCCATCAAGGTCTCTTCGCTGGCCGTAATATTGATTAATATATTTTTCGCACCCGAAATATCGTTGTAGTTGAGCAAAGGCGACGACAAGGCTTCTTCAGCCGCCCGTACAGCTCGCTCTTCGCCACTTGCAACGCCCGACCCCATCACGGCCACACCGCTGTTTTCCATAGCCCTGCGCACATCGGCAAAATCGACATTGATGTATCCGGGACGGGTAATAATCTCGGCAATTCCTTTTACCGCCGTAGTCAACACCTCATCGGCTTTGGCAAAAGCCCGCTTCAAGGGTAAGTCGCCATGTACCTCATACAGGCGGTCGTTATTTATCATCAACAATGAATCCACATACTTCTGCAATTCAAACACTCCCTCTTGGGCGCGTGTGGTGAAATCAAGGCCTTCATCGGAAAAGGGCATGGTTACAACGGCCACCGTGAGTATGCCTTTTTCTTTGGCGGCTTTGGCAATGACCGGTGTGGCGCCGGTTCCCGTGCCACCGCCCATGCCGGCGGTGAGAAACACCATTTCGGTATTATTATCCAGCACTTCCTGTATTTTGTCCATGCTTTCTATGGCGGCCTGTTTTCCCTGTTCGGGGTCGCAGCCGGCGCCAAGCCCGCGGGAGCCCAGCTGTATTTTGGTGTCGAGCGGGCTCGACCGCAACGCCTGATTATCGGTGTTGCAGGCCACAAAATGCACGCCCTCTATGCCCGTGTGGAACATATTGTTCACGGCATTGTTGCCGCCACCGCCTATGCCTATTACTTTAATGCTGGCGCCCTTACTTTCCCAATCGGTCGGAACGAGCATGTCTTCGTTTTTTCCCTCCATATTTTTATAATTTTAAACCCTGTTGTCTTTATTAGCTATTGTAAAAAAACCATCAAACATACCGGGGATAGTATCTATTATTTCCTTAATCTTTTTCCTGTGTCTTCTGCCGGGCGCTGGTGGAGGCAGCGGTACCACAGGGGGTACCACAGGGGGCACCACAAATAGTACTTGGGGCTCTTTCTCCTTAATCATATACCCATTCCCGGTTGCACCTTTCATCAGCAGGCCTACCGCCGTGGCGCAGTCGCCGCGTTGCACGTCGGAATCAGAATCGGACGTCACGAACAGCGGTTCGCCCTTGCGTGCTTTCATGCCGGTTTTGTATTGCACGAACTCCACCAGTTCCCCAAGTTTCGCGCCGCCGCCGGTGAGCACAATGCCGGCATTGATCCGGTCGGCGTAGCCCGATTTCTGAATTTCATACTCCACGGCCTCGATAATTTCGGACATGCGGGCTTCAATAGTCTTGGCCAGCGTACGGAACGACACTTCGCCGCCGCCCGTTCCCGGCATCCTGAACGTCGGGTTTTCCTTAATCAAATCACCGTAACAGGAGCCGTACTGCACTTTCAGTTGTTCGGCATAGCGCGAAGAAATGGTGCACCCATCCCCGATGTCTTTGGTAATTACGTTTCCGCCGAAAGGGATAACGGCCACGTGGCGCACCACGTCATCATAGTAAACCACCGTGCTGGTGGTGCCGGCGCCAATATCGACCACTGCCACGCCCATATTCTTATCGTCGTCGCTCAGCACGGCTTCGGCCGCAGCGAGCGGCGACAAAAACAGCCCTTTCAAACGCAACCCCGCACGCTCAACACTGCGCTGGATAAGTTCCATAGGGAATTTGTCGGCCGTCAATATGGCAAATTCCGCCTTCAGCAGGTGGCCGCAAACGCCCTTAAGCTTCTTGGGCACGATGCAGGTGTTGTCGATATGATACACTTGCGGAATGACGTCGAGCACCTCGCTGCTGGAGTTTACGAGCACATTGCGCATGTCGTGTTCCAAACTGTTGATTTCGTCTTCCGAAATTTCCTTAGTGTAGTCGATACGCCTTATTTCCGAAGTCTTTTTAGTACACTGGATATGCCTCCCGGAAACGCCCACATACACCTCCGTGATGTCGATGTGCGCTTGCTGCTTCAACTCGTTTACAAGCGATTTCAGCACGCTCCCCACTTCCGGGTTGTTCAGCACCTCGCCATGCGCTATGCCCTGCGAGGGCGCTTCGAGATGCGCAAGAATATGAATTTTCCCGGAAGAAATTTTTTCTCCTGCTAAAACGGTAATTCTGTCGGTGCCTAAATCAACGGCTGCAATACATTTTTCCATAATACAAATTATTTTCTTTTACATACTATTTGATTACTATAGCGCAAATCAATGTCGGAGTAAGGGCTTTTGGCACCTGCCGGACAGGCGTTGCGATAAAATGCCTTCAACTTGTTCAGCTTATATTCAAATCCGCTCAACGCGC
>JAIRMK010000031.1 GCA_031258755.1 Prevotellaceae bacterium | reverse complement strand
CAAACGGCGATTATCGCGGTGGCGCGGGAACTGGCCGGCTTTATCTGGGGCGAGATGAACTTGGCCGCGTAGATGTGAGGATGGAGGAATAGGTTAAAATGGAAGATGGATGCGTCTGTACAGAAGGCAGTGGTAAAGACGTACGGCCGTGCGTCTGTACAGTTGAGCGTTGAAAATGGGGGATTCGCCGTTCGCCGTTATCCGATGATTGGTTCTTGTCATTATTGGTTTCTTGTTTTCGGTTTTTAGTTCTTAACTCTTAGTTCTTAGTTAAGAGTCACAAAGGTATTAAGATTTTTTGAATATCCAAAAAATTCTTAATTTTTTGCTATCTTTGCCATTCATTTTCGGAACAATTTTGGAACAGCAACACATCCACATAAAAGGCGCCCGGCTGCATAATCTCAAAAATATAGAGGTGGAAATACCGCGTGAGCGGCTGGTGGTTATTACCGGCCTGTCGGGCTCGGGCAAATCGACTTTGGCCTTCGACACTATTTTTGCCGAAGGGCAGCGGCGTTATGTGGAAAGCCTGTCGGCATACGCCCGCCAATTCCTTGGGCGGGTCACCAAGCCCGACGTCGATTTCATCACGGGCATTCCGCCGGCCATTGCCATTGAGCAGAAAGTGAATACCCGCAATCCGCGCTCTACGGTGGGCACCACCACAGAAATTTATGACTATCTGAAACTGTTGTACGCCCGCATCGGACGTACTGTTTCGCCCATTTCGGGCGAAGAGGTGAAACGGCACAGCGTAACCGATGTGGTTGATTTTATTGCGGCGCAGCCGGCGGGCGCACGGCTCTATATCTTGTCGCCCATTGTGATGCAGGAGAAAATGGGATGGATAGAAAAGTTGACGCTGCTGCAAAACGAAGGATTTACGCGCCTTGAAGCCGATGGCACAGCCTATCGTATAGAAGAAATACTGCCGGAAATAGAACAACATAAGAAGAAAACTTTTCGCCTGCTGATTGACCGGATAACGGCTTCGAACGATGCGGAAGCCATGAGCCGTGTGGCCGACTCGGTACAAACGGCGCTGGAAGAAGGCAATGGGGTGTGCATGATAGAAAGCCCGGACGGTAAAGTGAAACGTGCGTTTTCGCTGCATTTTGAAGCCGACGGCATGACCTTCGAGGAGCCGACCGAACACCTGTTCAGCTTTAATAACCCTATCGGCGCATGCCCGCGCTGCGATGGCTACGGCCGCGTGATTGGCATTGACGAAGACCTTGTGGTTCCCGACCAAAGCCTGTCGATTTATAACGACGCCATTGTCTGCTGGCGCGGGGAAACCATGAAAGCCTACAAAGAACAACTGTTGCAGGCGTACGACAAGGTGAAGATACCGATACATACACCCTTCCGTGAACTGACCGCCGCGCAAAAACAATTGTTGTGGCAAGGAAATACTTACTTCACAGGGCTGCACGACTTTTTCGGCATATTGGAAGCCAATAAATACAAGATACAATATCGTGTGATGCTAAGCCGCTATATGGGTAAAACCACTTGTCCGGACTGCGGCGGCTCGCGCCTGCGTAAGGAGGCAAGCTATGTGAAAATAGCAGGCAAAACAATTAGCGAGCTGGTGTTGATGCCGGTGGAAGCGCTGCACGACTTTATGCTGAACCTTGAACTGACGGCCTACGAGCAAGGGGTGGCCGGCCGCATCCTGATTGAAATACGCAACCGTTTGCAATTTCTGCTGGACGTGGGGCTGGGGTATCTTACGCCAAACCGTTTGTCAAACACGTTGAGCGGCGGGGAAAGCCAACGCATCAACCTGGCCACATCGCTGGGCAGTAGCCTGGTGGGAGCGCTTTATATCCTCGACGAACCAAGCATCGGCCTGCATCCGCGCGATACGCAACGTTTGGTGAAAGTGCTGAAACAATTGCGCGACATTGGAAACACGGTACTGGTGGTGGAGCACGAAGAGGAAATTATCCGCGCCGCCGACCTTATTATTGATATCGGCCCGCTGGCCGGCCGGCATGGCGGGGAAGTGGTATATGCCGGGCCTCCCACTGCAAAAACCGGCGCGGGGCTCACGCTGGCTTATCTGAACGGAACGGAAAAAATCGACGTTCCGAAACACCGGCGTAAACTGCGGGACTATATCGAGGTAACGGGCGCCCGCGAAAACAACTTGCGAAATATTACCGTGCGCTTTCCGCTCGAAGGACTGGTGGCCGTAACCGGCGTGAGCGGTTCGGGCAAATCGTCGCTGGTAAAAGGCATCCTCTATCCGGCGTTGAGCAAGTTCATCAACCAATATGGCGAGAAGCCGGGACGCTATGACAGCCTGCAAGGAGAAGTGAAGCGTATCAAACGGGTGGAAATGGTTGACCAGGACGCCATCGGGAAATCGTCGCGCTCCAATCCCATTACGTATATCAAGGCCTACGACGAAATACGGAAGCTGTTCTCGGAACAGCCTTATGCGAAGTTGAACGGCTACGGCCACTCGCATTTTTCATTTAATATCGACGGCGGACGCTGTGAAGAATGTCAGGGCGAAGGCGTGATAAAAGTAGAAATGCAGTTCATGGCCGACGTCACGCTGGTGTGTGAAGCCTGCGGCGGCAAACGCTTCAAGCCCGACGTGCTGGAAGTGCGCTACAAAAACTATAATATTGCCGATGTGCTCGATTTCACGGTAAACCAGGCCATAGAATTTTTCTCGGAACAGAAAGAAACCACTGCGAAAAAAATCGCCGACAAGCTAAAACCCCTACAAGACGTGGGGTTGGGATATATCAAGTTGGGACAGGCAAGCAGCACGTTAAGCGGAGGCGAGAGCCAGCGGGTGAAATTGGCCTCGTTTCTCGGCAAAGACACCGGCGCCGAGCCCATTTTGTTTATTTTCGACGAGCCGACTACCGGCTTGCACCTCCACGATATCAAACGTTTGTTGGATGTGTTCAATGCCCTTATTTCGCACGGACACTCCATTGTGGTGGTGGAGCACAACATGGAAATTATCAAGTGCGCCGACTGGGTAATCGACCTTGGCCCCGGCGGCGGCGAGCATGGCGGGCAACTCGTGTTTGCCGGCACGCCGGAAGATTTGGCGCACTGCGCAAACTCCTACACCGGGAAAGCGCTGGCGGAACGGCTTGGCTAATTTCACCATGTCACCTGTTGTTGGCCGCCGGCAGTAGCAGTGGCTTAATCGCTCCAATTTTTATCCGTCTGTGCGTAAATTTAAAATTTTCATGTAAATTTGCGGAATAATTTATCTTATTTAATGTTATATGGAAACATTTATCACAAAAATAAAAGTCAATGAATCCAGGCGGATTCGCGATTTGGAAATTTCGCTTTGCGCCAATGAACGACAACATTTGTTTATTACAGGAAAAAACGGGAGCGGGAAAACGAGTTTACTGATAGAAATCAACAAATTTCTTTCTCCGATAGAGCATGGCAGTTATCAACATTCCGCCAATCAGAGCGGCATAGAAATTACTTTTTCAAAATCGGATGTAGAAATCCACCATCAATATCAGCGCGGCGAATTTTTATTAGCCAACTTTGAAGCCAACCGGCATACCAACTTTAATGTTCCGCAAGGAATAAAAAAAGTGGAATTAAAGCAATGCTATGGTTTGCGAGCAGAAGCTAACAGCAATTTTATTCAATATATAGTTAACCTGAAAGCAGACCGGTCATTTGCGAGGGATGAGGGAGAAGAAGACAGCGCAAAAAAAATAGATGAGTGGTTTGACAGACTGGAAAAACAATTAAAATCCATTTTTGACGAGCCGGGTTTAAAGTTGAATTTTGACAGGAAATCGTATAATTTCAATATCGATATAGATAATTGCGAACCTTTCGATTTTAATACTTTATCGGATGGATATTCGGCGATTATCAGTATCGTGAGCGAATTATTACTCCGGATGGAAGCCCACCATGTGAAGTCTTATGATTTGGAGGGGATTGTGCTGATAGATGAAATAGAAACCCACTTGCACGTCGATTTACAAAAAAGGATTATGCCATTCCTTATCAACTTCTTTCCTAAAATACAATTCATAGTAACCACACATTCTCCGTTTGTCCTTTCGTCCGTACCAAATGCAACGGTCTGCGATTTGGAAAATATCTTGATTAGCCCGCACGGTAGCATTGTTTTTGGGAGATAAAATATTTTTCATACATTTGTGGAAAATAGTCCAACTAAACACTTCGCTTTCATGTCGCAATTTGTTCACCTGCACGTACACACCCAATACTCCATTCTTGATGGGGCGGCGCCCATCCGCGCCCTGTTTGAAAAAGCCAAGGCCGATGGACAAACAGCGCTGGCCATCACCGACCACGGGAACATGTTCGGCGTAAAAGATTTTCTGAAACAAGCCAAAAACTTTTCCGAAATAAAACCTGTTATAGGCTGTGAAGTATATGTGAACCCCGAAGGCCGGCACGTGAAACGCGGCAAGGAAGACCAGAGCGCCAACCACCTCATCCTGCTGGCAAAAAACATCAAAGGATACTACAACTTGGTAAAATTAGTGTCGTATGGCTACATCGAGGGTTTTTATTACAAACCGAAAATCGATCATGAACTGCTGGAACAATATCACGAAGGGCTTATTGCCTGCTCGGCTTGTCTGGCCGGCGAAGTGCCGCGGGCTATACTGAATAAAGACACGGCAAAAGCAGAGGAAATTGTGTTGTGGTATAAACAATTGTTCGGCGACGATTATTATTTGGAAATACAGCGGCATGAAACCACAGACATGACCGCCGACAGCACCGTGTATCCCCAGCAGCAGGAAGCTATTGCAGGAATAGTGACCTTGGCGCAAAAACACGGCATTAAAATTATTGCCACCAACGACGTGCACTTTGTGAATGCCGAAGAAGCAGAAGCGCACGACCGGCTGATATGCCTGAACACCGGCGCCGACCTTGAGGACGAAAAACGCATGCGATATACCAAGCAGGAGTATATGAAAACGCAGGCGGAAATGGCGGCCATATTCAATGACATACCGGAAGCCATTACAAACACATTAGAAGTTGCAGCAAAAATTGAAATATACAATATCGACAACGACCCGATTATGCCCCACTTCCCGCTACCGGAGGGCTATACCGACGCCAACGAATATTTGCGCTTCCTGACGTATGAAGGCGCCAAAAAACGTTATCCGGGAATCACGCCGGACATCAGAGAGCGCATAGATTTCGAACTCGATACGGTGAAAAAAATGGAATTCCCAAGCTATTTCCTGATTGTGTGGGATTTCATCAAGGCCGCACGCGATATGGACGTATGGGTGGGACCGGGACGCGGCTCGGCCGCCGGCTCGGTGGTGGCCTATTGTCTTGAAATTACCAACATCGACCCCCTGAAATACGGCCTGCTGTTTGAACGGTTCCTCAACCCCGAACGCATTTCCATGCCCGATATGGATATCGACTTCGACGACGAAGGCCGTTCGAAAGTATTCAAATATGTAGAAGACAAATATGGAAAAGACCATGTATCGCATGTCATCACTTTCGGCACTATGGCTGCAAAGTCGGCTATTCGCGATGTGGCGCGGGTAGAAAAATTACCGTTGAAGATATCCGACCCACTGGCTAAAATCATCCCGGCAAGGTGGGATAAAAAAACAAAAGAAGGAAAAAACCTGCCGATTACGATAAAGAATTGTATTGAATATTTTCCGGAATTAAGAGAAGCGGCAGAATCACAAGACCCCAAGTACCGCAATACGATGCGGTATGCCGCACAACTCGAAGGCTCCATACGCAATATTGGCGTACATGCCTGCGCCATCCTCATAGGCCGCAATAACCTGACGGAACACATTCCCATCAGTATGGCAAGAGACAAAAAGACAGGGGAAGAAATGTGGGTCAGCCAATACGAAGGGTCGTGCATTGAAGAAGTAGGCATGCTGAAAATGGACTTTCTGGGGTTAAGCACCCTGTCGATATTGAAAGAAGCAGTGGAAAACATCAAGAAGCGGCACGGCATAGATATTGACATCAACGCCATTCCGCTCGACGACGAAAAAACCTACGAACTGTTTAGCCGTGGCGACTCTGTAGGCACATTCCAATTTGAATCGGACGGCATGCGCAAATGGCTGCGGGAACTGCGTCCCAACCGTTTTGAAGACCTCGTAGCGATGAACGCGCTGTATCGTCCGGGCCCGATGCAGTATATTCCCGAGTTTATTGCTTGCAAGCACGGACGCAAGATCCAATACGACTTGCCCGAAATGGAGGAAATATTGCGCGACACATACGGCGTTACCGTCTATCAGGAACAAGTGATGTTACTGTCGCAAAAGTTAGCTAACTTTTCGAGAGGAGATGCGGACAAGCTACGTAAAGCCATGGGCAAAAAACAGCGTAGCGAGCTTGACAAGATGAAGGACCAGTTCATTAAAGGAGCTATGGAGAATGGCCACAACGAGAAAACATGCAGCAAAATATGGAGCGACTGGGAAAAATTTGCCGAATATGCATTCAACAAATCGCACTCTGTTTGCTACGCATGGATAGGCTATCAAACCGCTTACCTGAAAGCCAACTACCCCGCCGAATACATGGCGGCAGCGCTTAGTATAAACCTGGGCAAGATTGACGAAATCACAAAAGGCATGGACGAGTGTAAACAAATGGGGATTGAGGTATTGGGACCTGACATCAATGAAAGTTACCGTAAATTCACGGTCAATGCCGACGGAAATATCCGCTTCGGACTGGCTGCCATCAAAGGCGTGGGCGGCAATGCCGTGGATATGATTGCCGAAGAACGCGACACCAGCGGAATATTCACTTCGATTTTCGATTTTGTGGAACGGGTAAACCTTACGGCAGTAAACCGCAAATCTATGGAAGCCATGATATATGCCGGCGTTTTCGATGGGTTTAAAGAAATTACCCGTGCACAATATTTTGTGCGCGACAGCAAAAACGAATTGTTCATAGATGCGCTATTGCGTTACGGCAGCAAGGCACAAATAGACAAAGCACAACACACCAATTCGTTGTTTGACGGCGAACAAGTTGTCGAGAAGAAAAAACCAAAAATTATGGACGCGCCGGAAAGTAATATCTCGGAATTACTTAAAAAAGAGAAAGAGCTGGTGGGCATGTACCTGTCCGCTCATCCTTTAGACGCCTATCGTTTTGAAGTGAAACACTTCGCTACACATACGATGCAGGACATCGAAGATTTCATTGCATGGAAAAAAACAGGACAGGTTGCCGGAGATGAAAATAGTAACGTGGAAGACGCCACAGAAGATATGCCAGACATGGAGGGAATGAACGAAGACACCGATACGGAAGAACAAAAAAATCGTGAAAAAATATTAAGCGAGATGGGACTCCGCAAGGTGGCAGTAGCCGGCATTGTAGTGGCAACCCGCACCGGGCAATCGCAGAAAGGACAACCTTGGGGAAACATCACCATCGAAGATCATTCGGGCACCCATTCGTTCATGCTGTTTGGAAAAGATTATGAAAGCCTCCTCCGGTATTTTCAAACAGGGATACCCATACTTGTGCACTGCATGATGCAAAAACGATGGCGGGCTAAAGACGATAACCGCCCGGAAGAGTGGGAAGCACGCATCGTATCAATTCAACTGCTGGATACCCTGAAAAATAATGTGAAAGCCATTACCCTGCCTCTTCCGGTCACGGAACTCACGCCTACCTTTGTGCAAGAACTTGTTAAACAGGTGGAAGAATGTAAAGGCGATACTGAATTACGTATAAAACTTATTGACAAACAAAATAATGTGTCGGTTGATGTGTTTTCGCGCAACCATCGTATTTTGTTGGCGCCGAATATGCTGTCTTTCTTCGAAAAAGAAAATATAAAATTTGAACTCGCTTAAATTTTGATAAAAAAATTATTATCTTTACCTTTGATAAAATAATCATTCCTTGATGGGACTTATTATTACATTAATCATTATCGGCATTATGCTGCTGCTACTCGAACTGTTGGTCATTCCGGGGTTTGGAATCACCGGCATTCTTGGCATCGCTGCATTGACAGGCGGCATTATATTGTCATACACCACGCTTGGCACAACGGCGGGACATCTCACTTTGTTTCTGTCGCTCGCAGGTTGCGGCGTCGCATTATGGATCATCATGCGTTCCAAAACGTGGAACAGGATTTCACTCAAAACAAATATTGACGACAAAGTAGATGTGTTGCCCGAACAAAAAGGCATCAAAACAGGCGACAGCGGCATAGCGCTCACACGTCTCGCCCCCATGGGGAAGATACGAATAAACAACGTAGATGTGGAGGCCACGTCGCGTGAAGGAATTATCAATACCGGACAAACGGTAGAGGTGGTAAAAATAGATGGAACGAAAATTATAGTAAAAACAAAAGACATATAAACTATGGACACAACATTTTTCATTTGGGCAGCAGTAGCGATAGTCGGATTTTTTATCCTGATGTACTTTTTCCCTATCACTTTATGGTTTCAGGCACTGATTTCGGGCGTGCGCATTTCATTACTGCAACTGGTACTCATGCGTTGGCGGAAAGTGCCGCCCAGCACGATTGTCATGGCCATGATCACAGGCACAAAAGCCGGGTTGAAATTAGACGCCAATGCGCTGGAAGCCCACTATCTGGCCAAAGGACATGTGCCGAAAGTGGTGAACGCGCTTATTTCGGCCGACAAGGCCAATATTTCGCTCGACTTCAAAATGGCCGCCGCCATTGACCTGGCAGGGCGCGATGTATTTGAAGCCGTACAAATGTCGGTAAACCCGAAAGTGATTAACACGCCGCCTGTAACGGCCGTAGCGAAAAACGGTATCCAGCTTATTGCAAAAGCGCGGGTAACGGTACGCGCCAACATCAAACAACTGGTGGGTGGCGCCGGCGAAGAAACCATCCTGGCACGCGTGGGCGAAGGCATCGTGTCGAGCATCGGCTCAGCCGACTCGCATGAAAGCGTGCTGGAGAACCCCGACTCTATTTCACGCGTGGTGCTCAACAAAGGCTTGGACGCCGGCACAGCTTTCGAAATTCTCTCTATCGACATTGCCGACATCGACATCGGACGCAACATTGGCGCCGTGCTCCAAATGGATCAGGCCAACGCCGACAAAAACATTGCACAAGCCCGTGCCGAAGAAAAACGCGCCATGGCCGTAGCCACCGAACAGGAAATGAAAGCCAAAGCGCAGGAAGCGCGAGCCAAAGTGATTGAAGCCGAAGCGCAAATCCCCATGGCCATCGCAGAAGCGTTCCGTAGCGGAAATCTGGGCATTATGGACTATTACAAGATGCGCAATATCCAAGCCGATACCGATATGCGCGAAAATATTACTAAGTCGTCGAAATAATTTCAGCGAAAAATGGATGCCCCAGCCATATTAACGGCGTTCATACTAACAGCGCTGGCAGGGCTTTCTACCGGCATTGGAAGTCTAATTGCATTTGTTGCCCATAGAACAAATAAAAAATTCCTATGCTTTTCACTCGGACTTTCCGCCGGGGTGATGATTTATGTTTCATTCATGGAAATGATGCCTTCGGCCAAAGAAGAGCTTGTTTCCGCTTTTGGAGACAGAATAGGCATTTTATATTTGCTCCTCGCTTTTTTGGGAGGCATAGGGCTGATTACGTTAATCGACTTTCTGGTGCCAGAATCCGGCAACCCGCACGAAATACACGGTGTAGAAGAAATGAACAAAAAAGACCCTTTGCACCGTGTCGGTTTTATCGTGGCGCTTTCCATTGCCATCCACAACTTCCCCGAAGGAATTGCCACCTTCACCACAGCGCTGGGAAGTTTAGAGGTGGCTATTCCGATTAGTATTGCCATTGCTATACATAATATTCCGGAGGGAATAGCCATTTCCGTACCTGTCTATCACAGCACGGGCAGCAGGAAAAAAGCCTTCGTATATTCTTTCCTCTCCGGCTTGGCAGAACCGGTGGGCGCACTGATTGCCTATTTGTTCCTGATGCCGTTCTGGACGTCATCCGTGAATGGTATTATTTTAGCTGTGGTTTCCGGCATTATGGTTTTCATTTCTTTGGATGAATTGTTGCCCTCGGCTGAAAAATATGG